>JADKDR010000001.1:600000-789280 GCA_016714535.1 Bacteroidota bacterium | reverse complement strand
GCAAGCCGTTCATCATTGAGTATAAAGGTAGAGTGAAGTCCTTCCATCAAGATAGGATAATCGTCATGTAATAAGTTTTTTATTAAATCATCTGAGGTGCGCGATACCACAATGTAAGGTTGCCTGTTAAAAAGCTTGCTGCGCGCGGTATTTCGAGGATAGTAATGCACCACGGTGCATAGCTCATTTAATATGGCATGTGGAGCTCGGTTATACTCAAAGCAATGCAAATGGATTTTTATACCTATAGCCGACAGTGCTTTTATTTTATAGAACACATCAATTACTCCTCCGTAGTTTGCGGGATAAGGTATGTCGAAGGAAATGATATGGAGGTGTTTTTCCACGGATTATTGCCGGCAAATATAATGCTATCCATCATAATACACCTGATGGCTATTACTTTGTTTTTGTATTAAATATGAAAATTTGTTTCTTAGCACTATCAAATCCTAAAATCCTATGAAAAAAACTTTATTATTAACGATAAATTTTTTGGTATATCAGTTTTGCAGTGCTACGCAATTGTTGGTGCCTTCACAATACCCTACGATTCAAGGCGCCATCAACGCTGCTGTTACAGGCGATACGGTAATGGTTACACCCAATTCAACGTATGTTGAGAATATAATTTTTATGGGCAAGGACATTGTAGTAACTACCCCCAATCCTGCAACCGACCGCTATACTACTTTTATTGATGGTTCGGGTGCGGCACTAAGTACCGTGCGTTTTGTTGATATGGAAACCAATGCAGCACAATTAGTGGGTTTTACAATTAAAAATGGAACTGGAACATTGCGCAGTTGGTGGTATTACCTTGGTTTCAATATTATTGCGGGTGGAGGAATACATATTGATAGCCCTAGTGCTTTTAATCAGGGAGCACCATCTACAGGCTCTTCGCCAACATTGAATTTTTTAATTGTTGAAAATAATACTGCCAGTATGGGTGGTGGAATATGTTCGTGGAGGCAATGTAGGCCTATCATTAAAAATACAATTGTTCGCAATAACAAAGCTTTTGATTTGGCCGGAGGTATTTTCATTATTGAGGCTTTTAGTTATGGCGTTAATTACGTTTATTTTGAAAATCTGGAGGTCACACATAATGATTGTACCGGCACTGTTGGAGGTGGAGGTATTGTTGCCAATTATAGCTCAGATGTGATTATGAAACACTGCACTGTTGCAAATAATACGTCATCTTTTCCTGCTGGCGAAAATATGTTTCGTGCCAATGGAGCGATTTTTTTAATCTACAATTCAATTATTCAAACCGGCTCCGCCGATTTACTGGATAATCAGGGTGGCACACTATACCAAAGCGAATTGCACCATTCTTGTGTCTCAAATTTTAACGGGCCTATTACAAGCGTAATAGGTAATATCACCACCTCGCCAGATTTTGTAAACCAAACTATTGGTGATTATCATCTACAAACAACAAGTGGTTATGCTACTACAGACCTGATAGTAACCTGCGGATGTAAACCCGGATATGGGTGTTTTCGAAGTTGTTGGCGGAGCACCCGCCATTGCATTCGGCTCTAGCGATACAAGCTTCTGCGATAAAAATGCCATCGACTTTTACGATTTCAGCACCAATAACCCAACCACATGGCAATGGACTTTCACGGGAGCGGTGCCATCTACAAGTACGATGCAAAATCCTACCGGTATTTACTATCCTACGTATGGGCAGTTTGATGTAAAATTAGTTGCTTGCAATGCTAACGGTTGCGATTCGCTTACCATAACAGCTTTTATTACCGAGTATCAGTTGCCCACAGCACCTGTAATAACCTACAATAATGGTTGGCTTACATGCTCTCCTGCCAATTCGTATCAATGGTATCTTATTCCTAATGCCATCCCTAACGCCACACTGCAAAATTACCAGCCTACTCAAACTGGAAGCTACTATTGTCTAATTAGTGATAGCAATGGGTGCGTTGTTGCAAGTAATACCGTTCTTATAACCAATACAGCAATTCCTGATTCTGATCTATCAGATTTGTTAACTATTACTGTAAACGATGGAATATTTAACATGCTTTTTAAAGATGTAGCAACCACACCAAGAGTATTGGTTTATAATTCAATCATGCAAGTGGTAACTACCGCAGATGTTGGGCAAGGCCGGGCACGTATTGATATGCGCAACTTGGAAGATGGAATTTACCTGATTGATGTGGTTGCCGGAAATAAACATTTCGTGCGAAAGGTTTGGCATCAGTCAGGCAAATAGACTCAATACCTTGTCAATTTTAGCCTCGTTAATATCTTAAAATTGATTTTGCAAAAGGATATGTTGTAATTTGCCTATCATTATTGAAAGCAGAAATTGGAAACCAACCGATATTTAGAACTCGCCTGGGACTTTGTTACTAATACAAACAAGAGCGTCTTTTTAACCGGCCGTGCCGGCACGGGCAAGACTACCTTTTTACATAAACTAAAAAAGGAATGCAGCAAGCGCATGGCCGTAGTGGCACCTACGGGTGTGGCAGCTATCAATGCAGGTGGTGTAACCATCCATTCGTTTTTTCAATTGCCTTTTGGTGCTTTTACGCCTGGCTCACATAATTTTTTGTCGTTTAAAATTAGCGGCACTAAACGTAAACTGATACGCGCTCTCGATTTGCTGGTGATAGACGAAATAAGCATGTGTCGTGCCGATTTGCTAGATGCCATCGATCAGGTGTTACGACAAGTGAGGCAAACCAATATGCCATTTGGAGGCTTACAAATGCTAATGATTGGTGACCTCAATCAGCTTTCGCCAATTGTTAAAGATAATGAATGGATTATGCTGCAAACTCTTTATGCCTCCCCCTATTTTTATGAGAGCCATGCATTACAAAAAATGCCACCTGTTAAAATCGAGTTGCAAAAAGTATTTCGGCAGAGCGATGAGCATTTTATCAATTTACTCAATCGCGTTCGCGATAATGAGTTAGATGAATACACACTTGAACAACTAAATAAAAGATACCTGCCCGGGGTACTGCCGCCCGATGAGGATCGCTACATAACTCTTACTACGCATAACAACACCGCCAATCGTATCAACCAGGAAAAGCTCGATGGCATTAATTCTACCGTTTATTCATTTGATGCTTCCATTTATGGAGATTTTCCTGAAAACATGTATCCGGTTGACAAAACTCTTTATTACAAAACCGGTGCGCAGGTTATGTTTATTAAAAATGACCCCTCAGTAGATAAGCGATATTATAATGGAAAAATTGGTGTTATAAAATTCATTGATAAGGAAAACAACCTTATAAAAGTTGAATGCGATGGAAAAGAAATAATTTATGCCGAACCCATCGAATGGCAAAATACCAAATACACCTTGAATACCGAAAATAAAGTTCAGGAAGAAGTTGCCGGTACCTTTACACAAATGCCATTGAAGCTTGCATGGGCAATAACCATACACAAAAGTCAGGGACTAACTTTTGATAAAGCCATCATAGACGCTGGCTCTCGTTTGCAAATGAGTGGGTGGCTCTTAGTCGTTGCCGCACCTTAGAAGGTCTTTTGTTACACTCTCCTATTACTTCCACTTCGGTTAAAACTGATTCCAGAATTAATAATTATTCGGAGGAGATACGCAGAAATGTTCCTACCGAACAAGAATTGATGGAAGAGAAAAAGAACTATCAGACACAGTTAATGGAAGATTTCTTTTCCATGAACAGCATCCAAAAATCACTGCAACGTTTGCAACATTTTTTAAATGGTAATCATTCAACCATTTCGGTGGCACCGGTAGATATTAATTTGCTGATTGCTGATTTTGATCAGCATGTATTTTCGGTAGCCGAAAAATTTGTTCCGACTCTGCGAGCCTATTTCGATAACATTACCTTGCCCGAAGATAACCATGAATTACAAGCGCGATGGAGCAAAGCCTGCGTTTATATGGAAGATAAATTAGCTAGCATTCTTTATGCGCCTTTAAAAGAGATGGTGGTCGATACCGACAATAAAGAGCTTGAAAAATTATTTAAAGAACTGCATCAGAAACTTGCCTTCGAGGTGTTTACTAAAATTGTAATTTGCAGGGCATGCCTAACGCGATTTACTACAACAGCCTATATGCAATCGAAAGCAAATGCTGAATTAGATTTTGAAAAAGAAAAGGCAATCAAGCCAACTAAAAAGAAAATGGCTATGACATACATAGCAAGCAATGCAGATTCATCCAATGTGGATGATGGCTTATATACCATCTTGCGCGAGTGGCGTGATGAAAAAGCAATAGAAGCTAACCTGCCTCATTACATGATATTAAGCCGTATTGCCATAACACAGCTTGCAGAAGTAAAACCACAAACTCAACAACAATTGTTAAAAGTAAGTGGTATTGGAAAAACGAAAGTCAAACAATTTGGCCAAGAGCTGTTGGAATTGATTGCTGCCTATTGCCGCAAAAATGGTATAGCACAAGAAGAAAGTATGCCAATTGAAATAGAAAAAATTGCTCAGCCCAAAACTATAAACTCATCATTACAGGATACCTGCAATTTATTTAAAGAAGGTAGAACTTTGTTTGACATTGCACAAACGCGTGGATTAGCATATAGCACCATCGAAAAACATATTTATGATTTGGTTGGCCGCAACGAATTGAAATTAGAAGAAATAATAAACCTGGAAAAGATAAACGAGATAGAAGAAATATTAGCAAACAACACTGATTTAGGATTGGCTGATTTTATGAATATGCATCCCGGAAAATATACATACAACGAATTGAGAATGGTAAAGCGCGCAATGTTGGCAAAGAGCGCTTTGGCTTAATAGATTGTATGTTGAATAGTTAAGCATATTATATAACCGTGTATTTTACTTCCCAAGTGAACTCGAATAGGCGAGTACATACATTTTACTTTGTTTCTCTTGCACCATCCAAAAATTTTTCGTTTAATTTGTATTACAAAAAATCGCAACGTGGTCTTACTTTAAATCCCATTGTATTTATTCATCATATTAACAAATTAAATTAATGTAAAATGAAAAAACAAAATTCGAAATCCGGTTATGTACCGGTTGCTGTATGCCAAGTTGAAAGCATCAACAGTAGTACGTTTGGTGTAATTTTTGCACACACACACACACACACATTACCTCGCTCGTAAGCTAAAATTATTTCTATTCATTTTCTTTTTTTCTTCTTTAGTTATGAAACAGCAGATAACCCATGCGCAAGGTTTTAATTTTGAAATTAAAACCAACAATGGATTTAATTGTACCGGCAATGCCATTGCAACATTACCCAATAATGAATATATCGTATGCGGCAGCAGTATTGTTGATGGGTATAAAGACATATATGTGTGTAAGGTTAATAATGCTGGCGATACATTATTTACCCGCTCTATTGGAGGCAGTGCCGATGACGAAGGTTATTGTATTAAACCAACAGTTGATAGTGGCTATATTATTGCCGGTTATACCAAAAGCTTTGGTAGTGGCAATGCAGATTTTTTTCTTGTAAAATTATTGGCAAATGGCACCATAGACTGGACACGCACCAGTGGTGGCACCTTAGCCGATGGAAGTTATTCGGTAATGCAAACTACAGACAATGGCTACTTGGTAGTAGGGTTCAAGCAGTGTAGGTGCAGGTGGTAGAGATATGCGCGCAGTTAAATATAATGATAATGGCATATTTCAATGGTCCCAAACGTATGGCACCGCCTTTGACGAAACAGGGTATAGTGTAACCCAAACAAGTGATGGAGGATATATAATAGCAGGCAGCAGCGGATTGCCAAGCAATAGCGTTGACCAAGACTTATATGTTGTGTGTGCCGACTCAATAGGCAATCAAATTTGGAGTAAAAAATACTTGGAACCAGGCGATCAAATAGCTTATAGTATAAAACCATTAGAAACCAATGGATATGTAATAGCAGGAAAATCAAATAATAATGCTACCAATAATTTTGATATGCTGTTGCTAAAAATTTGGGAGGATGGAGACTTAATTTGGAAACAAACCTATGGAGGAGCGGCCGAAGATGTAGCCTACGATGTGGCAGAATCTAAAGATTACTCATTTGCTATAGTTGGAAGTACGGCTACAATTGAAAATCAAAAACAAGGCTACTTAGTACGCGCTACCGACCATGGCGATATGGTAGAGGAGTTTAACTATGGCAGCAGCTATGATGATGAATTTAAAGCCGTTTGCTTTGATGAGAATGGAGAAATTATTGTAACAGGGGTAACAGATAATAATTCGGGTAGCAACAATTCTTATATGTGGATTGGTAATGCCAACAAGTGTGCATATATAGTACCAAGATGTATTTGGCTAATGAGTTGTTGGAAGTTTAATGCCTCCAAACAAGGAGACGATAAAATTTTGCTACTTGATGATAGCAACAAATCGCATTTGACTAAAATAGAAGATTTTGTACAATATTGTAAAGCAACAAAAATACAAACTGTAGTTATAGGCAATTTACAAGATTTAATAAGAGAAGATAATACAAAATCAGGCGGGGGAGCATTTTCACAATATCCTACTTGCAATCCCGAAAATGGAAGCACCTTGCGTGGTAAGCTTAAATATCTTATACAAAGGCTATATACCATCGGTGGAGTAAGTAAAGTACTAGCTCAATGGCTTGATCAGGATCCGCCAAGTGATTATGATGTTACAAATTGTACAGGAAATAATTATGAGGCTGATGAACCTTATGGAAGAACAATCAATCATTTTGAAATATTAAATGCTTTTATATATTGGAATAAAAATATCATTCCATCTAAACAACGGTTTAATGGACTCATGCTCGATTATGAATACTTTGCACCTAAGTATGGTGAGCACTATACAATCGGTTCAATTACCTTTGACATAGATTATACCTTTGCCAAGCATGGCTGGGATATGTGGCAACCGTTAGCAAGCGCATTTATTAATGCAAGGAATCAAACAAACAAAATCAACTATGTTGAATGTTACTTAAACGACATCATGTTTACAGACGATAAGTTAACCAATCCAGTAAACATCAGCGATTGGCCGCATGGATATTTTAATATTACAAATGCAGGTAATAGCAATAACGTAACAGATTTAGATGATAGTAAGGAGGAAATTACCATCTTAAATAATTTAGGATTTGATAATTATAGTATAAATTATTCTAATCGGGATAATGCAGCAAATTCACCAAATATAAATAAGTCGCCATCTTGTTTTTTAAAAGGGGAATCGGCAAACAATATGGAAACCGACCAGCAAAGACAAAGAAGGCGATTAGAATTGATTGGCAACTTGGCCTATACAAACATAAATTTCAGTGTGTATTTGCGCAGCAAAAATCATGTAAATTGCACTACATCGTATGCCATCTTAGGCGATGTTCTTATGGGACTTTGTTATTGGAGTAATCATACATGGCCAACGCTATCTGCTTATAGTGGCAACCCCAAAATTGTGGCCTTACCCTTAATAGAAAAATACTTTACTTGGCAATGGTTCTTAAATGAGGGGGTTACCAGTGGCCCAAATGCAGTTGATATAGATCCTTATACAAACTTTGGCTATACCAAACTTTATCGTTTTGATTGGTTTCAATATGGCCTTGATACCGATGATGAAATAATGAGCCTAAGCCATGCACAATTGATGGATGCAAGTCATATAGTGCAGCCTACTCGCAGTGGTGATACTAATATATGCTTCATTGACCCTTGTACTGAGCGTTTTGCCAATCCAATTATTTTTGAAACCGAATCAGAAAAAATTGAAATAAAAGAGTTGCAAATTATGAATTGGTTGCAAGCTATACCTAACCCAGCGTCCAAATGGTTTACTTTACAATCAAATTTCGAGTTTTCAAATATAGAGGCAATTCAGATAATCAGCTCCACAGGTATAGACTACACTGGTAAGTTTGAAATTGATAATACTGACCATGAACAAATTAGGATAAAAAATATAAATGCCTTGCAAGGATTGTATTTTATTAAAGTTGTTTCTGATAAAGGTGCAGCAGTTATAGGTTCTATAAACTTAATTGCCGAGTAGTTATGAACAAAATAATTTTAGCAGTTGCAACAATAGTTGCAACTGCATTTTCAAGTTTTGGCCAGCAAACTATGTTTAGCAAAATATATTTTGATCAAGGATATTACTATCCTTATGGATTTAATGAAATGGCTGATAGCAGTTTGGTAATAAGTGGGGCAATTGGAACTCAAAGTGTAGCTGTAAACTCAATTGTTTTTCGAATCTCAAGCATTGGCGATTCGATCAGTTACTTTAAAACAGACTCATTTGGAACAATCTCAGCAATTGCATTCCTTAATGATTCGCAACTTATTGCGGCAAATATGTTTTTACTATCTAATAACTTTATTAGTTACACGAAATTTACTTATGCTTCAATGGATACATCAGATTATACAAAATTCAATTTTAGTCAATATCCCAATGCTTACATTAGAGGAATTAATAAACTTTTCAATAATGACATAATCATAACGAATATGAGTGCCGGCCCGTACAGTGTATTACGAGTTGATAGTACAGGAGCAATAAAATGGAGCGCGCCCAGCACCATGCCCTATCCTTGGTACTGCAAAGAGGACTATGAAGGCAATATCATATTATGTGGAAATAATGGTACAGCATTAAAAACATCTCATTTGCAAAAAATGGATAGTGCTGGCAATATATTGTGGCATCAATCTTATGGTAACAACTGGCAATATTTTAGTGGCTATACTATTGGTGGTTTTGTTCAAATGAATGATTCAAATTATCTTATTTCGTGTGTTGCAGAAGATTACCATCTAATAAAAATAAATCGGTACACAGGTGATACAATTTGGACAAGAACCACAAACTCAATGGGTTTTGGCTTTCCTGCCTTAATTAAAGGCAACAATAATCAGTATGTTGCTACTGGGCTACACAGTTTGTACTTTTTTGATGATAATGGAGATACGCTTTTTACAAGGCCATATAACCTTCCACAGAACTGCTATGCCGATATTGCACATTTAATAAAAACAAAAGATGGCGGCTTTGCTTATTGTGGATCAATTCGTGAATTGCCAAGCCCTTATGAAACCATATTCGTTGGGAAAACCGACTCCCTTGGCAATACAATCTTCACCAGCCAAATAGAAATTCCAAATGAAACCGAGCTACTGGTTTATCCCAATCCTACTTCTGATATTCTCAATTTCAATTTGCCAATTGAGTTGGATGGCAATAATGTAACGATAACTGTATATGATGCACTTGGGAGTGAAAAGTCTTTATTGAAGTACGATAAGCTGAGTTCGAAGCAATATCAATTTGATTGCAGCAGTTTACCAAATGGATTGTATAGTATCAGCATGCAAACTGAAGAGAAAAGATATTGGCAAAAGTTTGTAGTGCAACGGTAACATGTTGCCGAAAAGTAAAGTCGTAGTAATAACGTCTTTAATATGAAATAATTAATAATGGTAACTAACAAAGTAGAAGAAAAATTTCCTTAGTTTGGCGTTTTCACCAAACTAAGGGAAAAAATGTTACCCCGCTTTTCACTATTGAAGTGAATGGCAATGTAGCAAATGTAGAAGCACAGAAAACCGAACTTGCGAGTGGGCTTTATCATGTACAGGTAACAACCGCAGCAAATAGAATTGCTAATACTACCTTACACTTAATTTCAGAATAGATGCGAATAAAAAATAAAATACTAAGGATGCAAATGTTTTGCATCCTCAGTTTAAGCATTAGTTTTTGTTTTGGGCAAAATATTAAATTTGTCAAAGAGTATTTTAAACAAGGAAAGCACTTACCAACCAGCCTAATTGAAACTGCAGATTCAGGATTTGTAATTATGGGATATCATTACTCGGGATTAGTTCCCGGCAATGCGTTTTTTTTTAAATTAAACAAGTATGGAGATTCTACATATTATCGAACATATTTGAAGGACTCTTCTGTTGTATATTACAGTGCCAAGCAAAACGATAGCGTTATTTTGGTTACACCCCTGATATTTTCGAAGAATAAGTATATCAATTTAGCTAAGGTAAGTTCAATTAATGGCGACACTATTTCCAATTGGAATTATTTCCTTCCCAACTATCCTACAGGTTATTCTAGATTAATATTTTTATTAAAAAACAGTGATATTTTGCTAATTAATACTTGGGCAGGCAATTACAATATCATGCGACTAAATAGTAATGGACAAATTATTTGGCATACTGGAACTCCGATGGCCGGCATTATAAATTGCATAGAAGATTATGATGGTAATATAATTGAAGTGGGTGCAGACCCCACATCTATAGACCCTTACCATGTACGCAAATTGGATAGTGCAGGCAATGTAATTTGGGATAGAACTTATGGCAACAACTGGCAATATTTTAGTGGCTATACTAATTGGTGGTTTGTTCAAATGAATGATTCAAATTATCTTAATTCGATAATTATGCAAGATTGCCATCTGATAAAAATAGATCGAAATACTGGTGATACAATTTGGACAAGAACCACAAACTCAATGATATTGGTTTGCATGAAATTTTTAAAGCAACAATAATAAGTATGTTGCTATTAGGAGGAGTGTTTTTTATTGCTTTAATTATAATGGGGATACCTTTTTGCAGGCCATTTAACCTTCCACAAAAGTGGAAAAGGTTTTTACCCCTTAAATTTAATTAAAACAATGGATGGTGGTTATGCGTATAGCGGATATTTATATAATCCACAATTTACTATCCAAAGTGTGTTAATTGTCAAAACCGACTCCCTTGGCAATACCATTTTCACAAGCCAAATAGAAATTCCAAATGAAACCGAGCTATTGATTTATCCCAATCCTACTTCTGATATTCTTAATTTCAATTTGCCAATTGAGTTGGATGGCAATAATGTAACGATAACTGTATATGATGCACTTGGGAGTGAAAAGTCTTTATTGAAGTACGATAAGCTGAGTTCGAAGCAATATCAATTTGATTGCAGCAGTTTACCAAATGGATTGTATAGTATCAGCATGCAAACAGAAGAGAAAAGATATTGGCAGAAGTTTGTAGTGTTGCATTAATGTTATTAGAGTCAGAAAATATTAATTTTATAAAAAATTACTAATGGAAAATAAAGAAATAGATGTTGAGATTCCATTTTTTGTAGTTGATGAACAACTCCAATCAAAGGCAAATGTTCAAGATGATTATGCCATCTTAGGCGATGTTCTTATGGGACTTTGTTATTGGAGTAATCATACATGGCCAACGCTGTCAACTTATAGTGGCAACCCCAAAATTGTGGCCTTACCCTTAATAGAAAAGTACTTTACTTGGCAATGGTTCTTAAATGAGTGGGTTACCAGTGGCCCAAATGCAGTTGATATAGATCCTTATACAAACTTTGGCTATACCAAACTTTATCGTTTTGATTGGTTTCAATATGGGCTTGATAATGATGAAGAATTATTTGCATTAAGTCATGGTGCATTGTTAAATGCTAATCATGCTCTACTAATTCCAGGAAGGTCAGGAGATGTCAATCTATGTGTTTATGATTGCACTCCATTAAGGAAATTGCCACCTGCGTTATATAGTGAAACAACTGAAACAAATAAAATTACTGCTTTGGAAGACAATCCAATATTGATAGCACCAAACCCAGCAAAGGACTATGCTCAAATTACGATTTTTAAGAATCACGCAACTATCAGCAATATTGAAATTATAGATATAAAGGGAAGTAAGTGTACCGGCAATTTTATTTTAGAATCAGGCTCAACACAAAGAAGTTATACCATTAAGAATGAAAATAATCTATCAGGACTTTTCATGGTGAAAATTTTACTTGCTAGTGGTGAAACATTATGTAAGCCTGTAACTTTTAATTTTAATTAATATATGCAAAGGTCCTTAAAAATTGTTGCAATAAGTATTGCAATAAGTATTAGTCTTTGTAATGCACAGCCAAATTTATTTTCAAAAATTTATTTTGGAGGAGGGAATTCAGGTAGCTTTTATCCTTTTAGCATTTTACAAATGTTAGATTCAACTTTAATTATTGGAGGTTATTCAATTAGCCCAAGTAAATCCTTTGTTTTTCAAGTTAATAGTAAAGGTGATAGTATAAATTATTACAAAACTGACTCAATTGGAGCAATGTATAGTTTAGTTTATGAAAATGATTCTGAATGTGTCGCATCAAGTATGTTTATATTGAACAAAAAACAAATTAATATTGTAAAGTATAATTATAAAACAAGCGATACTAGTGATTACTGGGTTTATTATTTTCCAAATTTTCCACAAGGATATGTAACCGATGTTACTAAAATAAGCCAAAATGGTTATATATTAACCAATACATGGGCAACTACCTACAGTGTTTTGCGAGTAGATAGCTTGGGGCAAATTATGTGGAATGCTCCAAGTTTTGCTCCTGGTAATTTGGAAACTGTGGAAGACTATGATGGTAATTTTGTAATGTTGGGGTGCAATAATAGTACTGTTCTAAAACCATATTATTTGCAAAAAATAGATACCTCCGGTAACATTTTATGGAGCAAATGGTATGGCGACAATATTGGCTTTTGGGATGGGAATTGCACTGGAGGGTTAGTGCAGATGAAAGATTCTAATTATTTAGTAGGTTGCGATGGAATGGATTATGAATTGATGAAAATAGATCGCTATACTGGTGATACAATTTGGACAAGGCCATATACTTATAATAATAAACCCGGAATTATCAAGCTAATGAAAGGATATAACGATACCTATGTAGCTTTGCGTGGCCCCAATTTGATTTGCTTTAATGAAAATGGCGATGTTTTATGGGAAACCGCGAATGTGCCACCCATTGGTTACAATTATAACATGTACTCTTTAATAAAAACATTCGACCAAGGCTATGCAATGTGTGGTGGTTATTTTAAGCTTGGTATTTGGAAGAATGCGTTAGTTGTTTTTAAAACCGACTCCCTCGGCAACACCATCTTCACCAGCCAAATAGAAATTCCAAATGAAACCGAGCTATTGGTTTATCCCAATCCTACTTCTGATATTCTTAATTTCAATTTGCCAACTGAGTTGGATGGCAATAATGTAACGATAACTGTATATGATGGGATGGGAAGTGAAAAGTTAAGAATGAAAAGTGAAAAGTTGAATACTGCGAATTACCAGATTAACTGTAGCCATTTGCCAAATGGATTGTATAGTATCAGCATTCTAACTGAAGGTAATAGATATTGGCAAAAGTTTGTGGTGCAGCATTGAGAAGGTGACTTTATAATTCAAATTTAACAGGTAATAAACCAATCATTACCTGTTTTTTCATTTTTATGAAGCATGTATAGCTCATCAGTGATTTTAATTAACTGCAATTAACCATTGCTTTCATATATGGTAAGCGTTACAAATACATTTCTTTGTCTTTCTTACAACAAATTGAAAGAAATGTAAAAAATAGGAATCAAGTAACAAATGGAATTACTTAAGATGTTTCAATATACTCACCTTTAACATTGAATACCGATGCAAAAAATTACAAGCATAAATTATGTGGAGGTAAACGATAACCTACATATTAAACTACTATTTTAAACATAGAAATACACCGGATAGTAGAGGCAATCCCCAAACTCTTGCCTATCAATTGTTTTAACAAAGTTTACCTTTTTATCTATGGTTAAAATATGTTTTGTAAAAAAAGTTAACATTTATTTTGGGAAATATGTTTTCGTATTACATTTGCGCGTTGAAAAAAGGTGGTGCCTTGAATAGCAATGAAAATCATTGCTCGCCATCAAACTCTTATCTTATGAATTCACCTCTTATTCGCATTCAAAGATTTCTCTTACTGGTCGTATTTACATTTTTCTGTACTTCAGCCATCAGTCAGGATGGCGAAGCCTTGTTTAAAACGAATTGCGCCAGTTGCCATTATGCCAATGCTGAAAAGCTTATAGGTCCAGGATTGAAGGACGTGCATAAGCGCAGGCCCGAAGATTGGCTCATAAAATGGATACGCAACTCTCAGGCTGTAGTGAAGTCTGGGGATCCTTATGCGGTTGCTATTTTCAAAGAATATAACGGTGCCGTAATGACTTCGCAAAACTTGAGCGATGCAGAAATTAAGGCCGTTTTAAAGTATGTAAAAGATTTTAAGGACCCTGTTGCAGTTCCCGGTGCCAGCACAGTTGCTCCTGTAGCGCAAGAGCAAGGTTTTCCTTGGTTGTTACTTACCGTTACTGCCATTCTCATCTTTCTTGCTATTTCTTTAAGCAAAGTTCAAAAAAGTCTCGAGTCGGCATTACGTAATAAAGAAGGAATTCCGCATCCCATTGTATTAAGAGGCAAAGCATTTTACAAAACTTGGATTCGTTCAAATAAAAAATTAATTGCAGCTATTATTGTTATTGGGGGTCTTTTAGGCAGTGTTCAAGGATGGTACGCTTTAAAGGATGTAGGTGTGACACAAGGATATGAGCCTGATCAACCTATAAAATTCTCACATAAACTTCATGCAGGTGATAATGCTATCGATTGTAAGTATTGTCATAGCGGAGTTGAGAAAAGTAAGCACGCAAATATTCCCTCGGCTATCTTGTGTATGAATTGCCATAAGGGAATTAAAAAAGGACCCAATTATGGCGCTGAAGAGATTAGCAAGATATACGCAGCATTAGACTGGGATGGCAGTAAATATGGTCCGAATCAAAGGCCCATTCAATGGGTAAGAGTTCATAATCTTCCCGATTTGGCGTACTTCAATCACTCGCAACATGTTGTTGCAGGTAAAATTGAGTGTGCACAATGCCACGGCAAAGTAGAGGAAATGGAAGTGCTTAAGCAGGATCAGCCACTTACCATGGGTTGGTGTATCGATTGTCATCGCACCACCGAAGTTGCAGCAGCCGGCAACGGATATTATGATGAAAAGACCATGGAAAATTTGCATAAGCAGTATGGAAAAGACGCCAAAATTAGTGTAGAGAAGATTGGCGGAACCGATTGTGCTCGTTGCCATTATTAAAAATATTGAAATAAAAGTAAACTAAAAACAAAGCTTACCTTTTCTTTAAATCAAGATCTCTAATTTTAAAAAAGGAAGAAGCAAATACATCAAAAGAGCTATGACCAAAGTATATTGGAAAGGACTGGAAGAGCTAAATCGTGATCCGGAGTTTTTAAAACACCAGAATAACGAATTTATTGAACATCTGCCGGTTACCAAGGCTGTAGAAAACAAAGCGAAGGAAGAAAGCGCTACTTCGCGAAGAGATTTTCTAAAGTTTTTAGGTTTTGGATTAGGAGCAGCAACCCTTGCTGCGTGCGAGGCACCCATGCGCAAGACAATTCCATATTTGGTAAAGCCAGAAGAGATTACTCCTGGTGTACCTAATTGGTATTCAAGTTCATATTATGATGGTCATGAGTACGCAAGCATTATGGTTAAAACCCGTGAAGGTCGCCCTATTAAAATCGAAGGTAACGACTTGTCACCAATATCAGCAGGTAAAGCCAGCGCAAGGATTCAGGGCTCTGTATTGAGCTTGTATGATGATAGCCGTGCACGCAGGCCTTTTACAAATGGAGAGCCTACAACATGGAGCGCAGTTGATACTGATATTAAAAATAAATTAGCAGATATTGCTACACGCGGTGGTCAGATACGCGTATTATCGTCATCTATTGCAAGTCCATCAACATTAAAAGCAATTGGTGAGTTTGCCACTAAATATCCAACAACTAAGCATGTGCAATACGATGCTATTTCACATTATGGTATAATTGCCGCCAATCTTCAATCGTTTGGCAAAGCAGGTATACCTGCTTACCGTTTTGAAAATGCAGATGTTATTGTCGGCATTGGTTGCGACTTTTTGGGTACCTGGTTGGCTCCGGTAGAGCATGCTCGTGGATATGCCAGCAACCGCAAAATAAATAAATCTAAAAAGAGCATGTCGCGCCACTTCCAGTTCGAAAGCTATTTGTCGTTAACAGGAAGCAATGCTGATGTGCGTGTGCGTGTTAAGCCAAGTGAACTTGGCTCAACTACCATTGCTTTATATAACAAACTAGTAGCAAAGGCCGGTGGCTCAGCAGTTAGCGGAGGCAAGACAGCCGCTGAAGCAAAAATTGAAAGTGCTGCCAATGAATTATGGAATGCCCGTGGAAAAGCACTTGTAGTTAGTGGCAGCAATGATAGCAGTGAGCAGGTTATTGTAAATGCAATAAATACCTTATTAAATTCATACGGAAGCACTATCGATAGTGGCCGCATGTGCAATTATAAACAAGGCAACGATACCGATTTTGCAGCATTAGTAAGCGAAATGAGTGCAGGAAGTATTGCTGCTGTTATTATTTATAACTGCAACCCGGCTTATTCCGCTCCCGATGGAGCAGCATTTGCTGAGGCAGTAAAAAAAGTGAGCCTAAGTATTTCGTTTAACGACCGCATGGACGAAACCTCTAAAGCATGTAAATACCTTTGCCCCGACAGTCATTTTCTTGAGTCGTGGAACGATTTAGAGCCGTATACAAACACATTCAGTTTTGTGCAACCTGCTATAAGTAAGTTGTACGATACGCGTCAGGCACAGGAAAGCTTGCTTACCTGGGCTGGTAGTGCAGTTACTAATTTTCATGATTATATGCAGGCTCAATGGAGTCAGAATTTTGCAGCTTCAGCTTTTGGAAGCTGGAATAAGGCAATTCAGGATGGTGTTGTTACCTATGATGCTGTAGCTCCATTGTTTGGAACCTTTGCAGGCGATGTAAATGCGGCTGCGGGCAAAATCAGTAGTGAAAAATCAGCAGGTGATGTTGAATTAGTATTATATGAAAAAGCCGGAACTGGAAATGGTTCGCATGCTAATAATCCTTGGTTACAAGAATTTCCCGACCCTATAAGCAAAGTATGTTGGGATAATTACGTTTGTGTTGGTCCTAAGATGGCCGATGCCAAAAAATTGAATCAGGGCAACATAGTAGAAATAAAAGTTGGTAATAAGTCAGAAAAGCTTCCTGTATTTATCCAGCCGGGAATGGCTGATAATACAGTTGCAATTGCCTTAGGCTACGGGCGCACCGCAGTTGGTGCTGCTGGCGATGGGATAGGTAAAAACGTATATCCATTTGTCGCTATCAGTAATGGCAGTATGAAATATTATGCATCTGGTACCATGACCAAAACAACCGATGATGATTATACCTTGGCTGCTACCCAAACGCATCATACCATGATGGGCCGAGAGATAGTGAAGGAGTCAACTTTGGCAGAATGGAAAAAAGATGCTAAAGCCGGAAACGCAGACCTTACCGTAGCAACACCAGAAGGTAAACAAAGACCAAAAGATATTGACTTGTGGGCTACCGAGAAGGATTTTGAACATCCAAAAAATATACATCACTGGCAAATGGGTATAGACCTAAACTCTTGTATAGGTTGTGGAGCCTGTGTGGTAGCTTGTCAGGCAGAAAATAATGTAGCTGTAGTTGGAAAAACTGAAATCAATAATGCTCGAGAGATGCATTGGATTCGCATCGACCGGTATTATTCTTCTGATATGACCAAAGCCAGAGCCAAAAAAGAAGATATTGGCAAAATAGACATGTATGGTCAATTGGAAGTACCTACAGCCGATGATCCCCATGTAATGTTTCAGCCTGTGATGTGCCAGCATTGTAACCATGCACCTTGCGAAACGGTTTGCCCTGTAGCTGCCACCACACACAGTACCGATGGCTTAAATATGATGGCTTATAATCGTTGTATCGGCACCCGTTATTGTGCTAATAACTGCCCATATAAAGTACGAAGATTTAATTGGTTTAATTATAGTGAAAATCCGGCTTATCCATTTAACCAAACTAGCGAAACAGGCCGAATGGTTCTTAATCCTGATGTTACCGTGCGAAGCAAAGGAGTAATGGAAAAATGCACTATGTGTATTCAGCGTATTCAGGACGGAAAACTTACAGCTAAAAAGGAGAGCCGCAGGCCTCAGGATGGAGAAATAAAAACCGCTTGCCAACAAACCTGCCCAACTGATGCAATTGTTTTTGGTGATGCCAAGGATGAAAAAAGTAAAGTAAACGCCATGTTTAAAGAAGAGCGCAGCTATTGGCTACTTGAAGAAATAAATGTGCAACCATCCGTATTCTACCAAACTAAAATTTGGAATCGCGATGAGTCGCATCACGCATAAACGAATTAACAAAAAGGATAAATAATTAGCAGAACTTACTGCAAAAGATAAAGAAGCAAAACTATGCACGTTACAGAATCGCCCTTGAGGCCCGCGCTGATTACAGGTGACAAGACCATGCACCAAATCACCGAAGATATTTGCAGACCGATAGAAGGTAAGGCAAACAAATACTGGTGGGTAGCTTTTACCGTTGCCAGTGCCGCATTGTTATGGTGGGTAATTTGTTTGTCTTACACGTTCGCTACCGGTATTGGTGTTTGGGGATTAAATAAAACAGTGGGTTGGGCTTGGGATATTACCAACTTCGTATGGTGGGTAGGTATTGGCCACGCTGGCACATTGATTTCGGCTATCTTATTACTGTTTCGTCAGAAGTGGAGGCTGAGTATAAATCGCAGTGCCGAAGCCATGACCATTTTTGCCGTAATCTGTGCAGCATCTTTTATTCTTGGCCACATGGGGAGACCCTATTTAATGTATTGGCCGTTCCCGTTTGCAAATCAATTTGGTTCGCTATGGCCAAACTTTAACTCTCCACTTGTTTGGGATGTATTTGCAATTTCTACCTATTTCACGGTTTCTCTCGTATTTTGGTACTCAGGACTTCTGCCTGACTTTGCAGCTGTGCGCGACCGCGCCAAAACTAAATCAATGAAGTTCTGGTACACGATTCTTTCTTTTGGTTGGACAGGAAAAGCAAAAAATTGGCAGCGTTTCGAAGAGATGTCTTTAGTACTTGCCGGATTATCAACTCCACTTGTATTATCTGTACACTCGGTGGTATCTATGGACTTTGCAACTTCGGTTATACCTGGATGGCACACCACCATATTTCCTCCTTATTTCGTAGCTGGGGCCATCTTCTCTGGTTTCGCTATGGTACAAACCTTACTAATCATTGTTCGTAAGGTGCTTAATATGCAGGACTATATTACCATCTATCATATCGATATGATGAACCGCATCATCGTTCTTACTGGATCCATTGTTGGTATAGCCTATATTACCGAGTTCTTTATTGCCTGGTATTCAGGCGTAGAATACGAGCAATATTGTTTCCTCAATCGCGCTACCGGGCCATATTGGTGGGCTTATTGGATGATGATGAGTTGTAATGTAATCTCTCCTCAATTATTCTGGAGTTCACGTCTTCGCAGAAACATAACGTTTACTTTCTTTATGAGTATCGTTGTAAATGTAGGAATGTGGTTTGAGCGATTTGTAATTATTGTTACTTCATTGCACCGTGACTATGTGCCTTCAAGCTGGTTATATTATCGTAATACATGGGTTGAGATGGGAATCTTTATTGGATCAATGGGTTTGTTCTTTGTTCCTTTCCTTTTGTTCACACGTTTCTTCCCTGTAATTGCTATGAGCGAGTTAAAAACAATTTTCCATACATCAACATCACAAGTAAAGAAAGGAGCAGCACATCATGAGTAATGCACCCATTTTTGGAATTTTTAATGATGAACACAAAGTCTTACATGCCGTGGAGCACTTGCGTCATCATCAAGTTAATGTTACCGATGTGGTTTCACCTTATCCTATTCATGGAATGGATCAGGCCTTAGGCTTAAAACGTACCCGTATATCCGTATGTGCATTCATGTTCGGTATTACAGGTACCAGTCTTGCATTGTTAATGATATGGTATATGAATATTGTTGATTGGCCAATGGATATTGGAGGAAAACCTAATTATGCGTTTTTTAAAAATATGCCTGCCTTTATTCCGGTGACATTTGAATCTACGGTTTTATGTGCTGCACACGGAATGGTTATTACCTTTTTATTACGCTGTAAAATATTGCCAGGTGTTGAACCAGAAGTGGTTCACCCGCGCGTAACCGATGATCATTTTGTAATGTGCATTGAACCAGGCGGCAAAGACGACATTGAGAAAATAAAGAAAATGGTTATGGCAGAAGGTGCCTTAGAAATCAGATAGTTTAAACTAAGAACTTACAATTAGTATGACATTTAAATATAAAACATCAGTAGCAGTTTGTTTGTTGGCCATTAGCGCCCTCACATCTTGTCGCGATGCAAAAAAATATCCGGGCTACGAATACTTTCCTGACATGTATCGCGGCCCTGCTTACGAGACGTATGCACCTAGCAATTTATCGGCCGATAGTTTATCGGCACGTAAACCTGCCGAAGGTTCTATACCTCGCGGTTTTATGGCTTTTAATTATACCGCAGATAATGCTGGTTATGAAAAGGCCGGAGTTGAAGCTACGAATCCGCTAGCATCTGACAAGCGTAATATGGAAGAGGGAAAACGACTCTATGCAATTTATTGTACCAATTGCCATGGTACCGAAGGTAATGGTGATGGTAATTTGGTTGCAGATGGTAAGTTTCCAGGTGCACCACCATCCTACGCAACAGGCACGTCATCGCGAGGTGGCGCCATGCGCGATTTATCGGATGGTAAAATCTATCATACCATAACACACGGATTGAACTTAATGGGTCCACATGGTGGGCAACTGTTGCCCGACCAACGTTGGCAAATTGTTATGTACGTGCGCGAGTTACAAAAGGCCGGGCAGCCGGCAACCGCACCAGCCGACTCTGCAACAGTTACTGCTACTACTAATTAATAGTGTATTTAATTTAGATAAACTTCGAAAGAAAATCAGAATATGAATTTCACATTTACAGGGAAACACAAAATGACATTCGGCATTATGATGCTGATAGGGTTGGTTTCTATCGTTTGCACTTTTATTTTTAATTCCCACCAGGCATGGAGTAATTTGCTTTGGGCAAATTTCTTCTTTATGGGGATAGCTTTAGTAATGGTGTTTTTTATGGCCGTGCAGTACGTAGCCGAGGTGGGTTGGAGTGCAATGATTATGCGGGTTCCCGAAGCAATGAGCCAATGGCTTTATGTTGCCATGCCAATCATGCTGATTATTGTTCTTGCCGGTGTGTTTCATCAACATCATTTGTGGCACTGGATGGATGATTCCTTATATGAAGAAGGTGGCGCTCACTACGATGCTATTATTGCCGGGAAAAGCGGATTTTTAAACAAGCCTTTTTTCATTATTCGTGTACTTTTGTACAGTTTAATCTGGTGTGGATTTGCTTATTATTTTCGTAAGCGTTCTCTTGCCGAAGAAGAAGAAGGTGGTGTTTCCATTCATAAAAGGAATATTACATTGGGTGCTGTTTTTTTGGTATTGTTTGGCATAAGCACAAGTGTAATGGCTTGGGATTTTATTATGTCAATAGATACACATTGGTTTAGTACATTGTTCGGTTGGTATACCTTTTCAGGAATTTGGGTTAGTGGACTATCAATGATGGCCATGATTATTGTTTTCTTAAAGAGAAAAAATTTATTACAGGATGTAACAGAGCATCACTTGCATGATGTAGGTAAATTTATGTTTGCATTTTCAGTATTTTGGACGTATTTATGGTTTTCTCAGTTTATGTTAATATGGTATTCAAACTTACCTGAAGAGGTAGTTTATTTCCGTACACGTTTTGAGCATTATCGTTGGCCGGTATGGATTGCGTTTTTCCTCAACTTCGTTTTTCCGTTTTTGATTTTAATGACCCGCGATGCGAAGCGTAAAATGAATACCTTGTTGATAGGTGGAACAATAATATTGTGTGGACATTTATTGGATAACTGGAATATGATAACCCCGGGTGCTATGTCATCTTTCGGGCATCATTGGCAATTCTCTTTTATGGAAGTGGGAACTGTAATAGGATTCCTTGGAGGTTTCCTTTACGTTACATTTAATTCATTGGCAAAGGCAAAATTAGTTCGCGAAAAACACCCAATGATGATAGAGAGTGCGCAACACAGTATTTAATTTTTTATAGAAAGAAAAAGAAAAATAGATTAATGATGAGTCTGTTAATAATTATAGGAACAATAGCTGCAGTAGTAGCTATTGCGCGGTTGATGAAGGTACTTACCTTAAGTCAGGAACTTACAGGAGAAGACCCGAGCAAGGAATTGAAGAGCGATATAAAAGCAAATGCAATGGGAATGCTTGCTTTTATGGTTGTTGGGTTATTCTTGTTTTTTTACATGATAATAAAGTACATGCCTTTAACCCTGCCGGTTGCAGCTTCTGAACATGGTGTTCGTACGGATAATCTATTGAATATTAATTTTCTGATAATTATTGCTGTTTTTATTATCACTCAGATTGCATTGTTTTGGTTCATATACAAGTACCGTTACAGAGAAGGCCATAGAGCTTATTTCTACCCGCATAACAATACGGTCGAAGTGATTTGGACAGTAATACCAACTATTGTACTTGCAGGTTTGGTTGTTACCGGCTTAAATGAATGGGTTAAAATAACAAGCCCGGATAATAAGGACGGAATGAACATACAGGTTTACTCGCAACAATTTGTTTTTGTTGCACGCTATGCTGGTAAGGACAACGAACTTGGTTCCAGTTTCTTTAGAAGGATAGAGGATAATAATCCGTTAGGTTTAGATTTGTCTCAGAAGGAAACTCAAGATGATATTATTGCAAAAGATGAAATGCACTTTGTTGTGAATAAGCCCGTAATGTTGAATATCAATTCGAGGGATGTGATTCACTCCGTTTATCTTCCTCACTTCCGTACACAAATGAATGCTGTCCCGGGTATGACCACCAACTTCTATTTTAAGCCAACCATTACAACTGCCGAGATGCGTAAAATTACAGGCAATAGCAAGTTTGACTATGTTTTACTATGTAATAAAATTTGTGGGGTTTCACATTATATGATGAAAATGAAAGTTGTTGTAGATACGCAGCAAGAATTTGATAAATGGATTAAAACGCAATCTTCTGCTATACCAAAAGTTGAAAAGGCAGAGGTTGAAAATAATCAGACTAAGCCAATGGCAGTTAACTAAAACTTTTGCCGCCTTTAATAGTTTATAATAAATAATAGAATTAGGATATGGATTCAGTAGAAATAAAACACGGTCATGCTCACGACCACGATGATCACTCGCATGGTCATCATGATGAGCATCACCATCATGTAGAAACATTCTGGACAAAGTGGGTATTTACCACGGATCATAAAATGATTTCTAAACAGTTCTTAGTTACTGCAATATTTATGGCGTTTCTTGCCATGGGTATGTCAATGATTTTTCGACTTCAATTGGCATGGCCCGATACAAAATTCGCATTCCTTGAATCCATTCTAGGTAAATGGGGGAAAGATGGCAAGCTTGATCCCGGATTTTATTTGGCTTTAGTTACCATACATGGTACCATTATGGTGTTTTTTGTGCTTACGGGAGGGTTGAGTGGTACATTCAGTAATTTACTTATTCCTCTTCAAGTAGGCGCTCGAGACATGGCTTCCGGATTTTTGAACATGTTATCGTTTTGGTTTTTTGCAGCTTCTAGTGTAGTCATGTTTGTATCAATATTTGTTGAAGCTGGACCAGCATCAGGTGGATGGACTATTTATCCTCCTCTTAGTGCCTTGCCGCAGGCAATTGGTGGTAGCGGCCTTGGTATGACCTTATGGCTCGTTAGTATGGTGCTATTTATTGCAGCATCCCTATTGGGGGGAATTAACTATGTAGCAACCATAATTAATTTGCGCACAAAAGGAATGAGTATGACGCGCATGCCACTTACCATTTGGGCTTTCTTCATTACAGCTATCTTGGGTATTTTATCATTCCCAGTTTTATTTGCTGCTGCACTTTTATTGTTGTTCGATCGTTCATTTGGTACTAGTTTTTACTTGTCTGATATATTCATAGATGGTGCACCACTTGAGTATTCCGGTGGCTCTCCAATTTTATTTCAGCACTTATTTTGGTTCTTAGGTCACCCTGAAGTGTACATTGTATTGTTACCTGCATTAGGTCTTGCATCAGAAGTTATTTCTGTAATGAGCCGCAAACCAATCTTTGGCTACAAGGCCATGATTGGTTCCATGTTGGTAATTGCATTCTTATCATTCATCGTATGGGGCATCATATGTTTATGACAGGTATGAATCCTTTCTTAGGCTCCGTATTCGTGGTAACCACGTTGATGGTGGCTATACCTTCTGCCGTAAAAGTTTTTAATTATCTGGCAACCATATGGCGAGGTAATTTGGTTTTGTCTCCTGCTATGTTATTCGCATTAGGCCTTGTGTCATTCTTTATTAGTGGCGGTTTAACCGGGATTATCCTTGGCGATAGTGCCTTAGATATTAATGTGCACGATAACTATTTTGTTGTGGCCCACTTCCATATTGTAATGGGAGCTTCAGCTATTTTTGGAATGTTTGCGGGCGTGTATCATTGGTTCCCACGTATGTATGGAAGGATGATGAATAACAAGTTGGGATACTTGCATTTTTGGACAACAGTAGTATCGGTTTATGGTGTGTTTTTCCCTATGCACTTCTTAGGTTTAGCAGGGGTGCCTCGAAGATATTACTCTAACACTGGGTATGCAGGTTTTGATTCATTGGTAGATATTAATGTGATAGTAACCGTATTTGCCTTGCTTGGAGGAGTAGCTCAATTAATTTTTGCTATTAACTTTTTCTACTCAATATGGGGTGGACGCAAAGCTCCTCAAAATCCCTGGAATGCTAATACTCTTGAATGGACAGCTCCTGTAGAGCACTTGCACGGTAACTGGCCGGGTCCAATTCCTACAGTACATCGTTGGCCATACGATTATGGTAAGCCTGGACACCATGAGGATTATATCCCGCAAACGGTGCCGCATAGCGAAACAACTTCCAGCAACCGTCCCGATGATCATTGATTTTAATATACAGAAATCCCCGCACTTGCGGGGATTTGTTTTTTTAAATAGAAGCTATCAGGAAATATTTAAATCATATTTATCAGGAAAAAACCAATTCGATGTTCATTGCTAAATACTTTTGATTTTACTTAATAGCTGACTTTACATTAGATGTCCTTTGATCTTTTTTATTAAGCTCATAAATACCCGAATTGTGGATGAAGCAAAAAGTAATATGACCAAGCAAATGTTTACAAGAAACTTCTTTGTAATTTAGCAGACATGAAGAGGCTGCAAATTTTGTTTATAGTTCTTACAGCATACATAATTATTCAATTTGGATGGTGGGCCTACATGCTCAAAGATCTAAATTATAATTTATATGAGCTCCGTTCGCAATTAGTTAAGCACAATACTGAAACCACAGCGCAAGTAGCAGAACTAACTAGTTTAAAGAAACAACTTCGCGCTAAGTATTGGATGATTGCAGGCGAAGGGCTGGTTTTTTTCTCGCTGTTGATTTATGGAATAATTCAAACCTATCATGCATTTAAAAAGGAGTTCACCTTAGCTAAGCAACAGAAAAATTTTTTACTGAGCATTACACATGAATTTAAATCCCCTTTAGCTGCAGTAAAATTGAATTTGCAAACTATTAAAAAGCATGCGCTTAGCAAAGAGCAAACTGCCGCAATGCTTGAAAGTACCTTGTCTGAAACTGACCGTCTTAATGAGTTGGTTGAAAATGCACTTACTGCTGCACAAATTGATACTCACAGTTTTAGTATTGTTAGCGACCGTATCAGCTTAAGCAACTTGGTTGAACATGTCATCAATTCAAAAAAAATTTCGAACAAGCATTTTGAAGTAATAGACTTAAAAGTACAGCCTGATATTTACATTGATGGTGATGAATTTGCATTAACTTCTGTCATATTAAACTTGGTTGAGAATGCTATAAAATATTCGTTTGGTGAAAAAGGCATACAGGTACTGTTAACACAGGAATCGAATATGGCGGTTTTACGAGTTGCTGATCAGGGCATAGGTATTAGTGACAGCTTAAAGCAAAAGGTGTTTGAAAAATTTTTTCGGATTGGAAATGAGGAAACAAGAAGGACCAAGGGCACCGGGTTAGGCTTATTTATAGTAAAAAAAATAGTCGAATTCCACCATGGACTCATTCGTATTGAAGATAACAAGCCAAGCGGAACTATATTTGTGCTTGAATTGCCTTTAGCAAAATCGTAAACAGTATCAAAGAGATGGAAAATAATAAGAAAGTGTTTTTAATGATATTGGATGGATGGGGTGAGGCGCCTGCTGTTAACTCCAATGCCATTGCCCATAGCCATGCACCTTTTATAAGCGAGTGTATGAGAAAATTTCCACATGCACAATTGCTTACCCATGGTGAAAATGTGGGCTTGCCCGATGGTCAGATGGGTAACAGCGAAGTAGGCCATATGAATATTGGGGCAGGACGAATAGTCTATCAGGACTTGGCAAGGCTAAACAAGGAAGTGCGTGAAAATACGATGCAGCATAATGTTGCTCTTAATGAGTTATTTGAATACAGCTTAAATCAGGACAAGCCCTTACATTTACTCGGCTTAATAAGTGACGGGGGGGTACATTCGCATATCAATCATTTATTACACCTGGTAAAACTGGCATCGCAAGCTGGTGTGTCGCGGATAATAATTCATGCGATAACCGATGGACGCGATACCGACCCCAAAAGTGGACTAACCTATATACTTAACTTGCGCGATTATATTAAGGAGCATGCTTTAAGTAATGTTTATATAGGTACCGTATGCGGGCGATATTATGCGATGGATAGAGATAAACGCTGGGAGCGGGTACAGCAAGCATATAACCTTTTTATCAAGGGAAAGGGTGTTAAATTTGAAAATGCTGAGGAGGCTATCAGACAAAGTTATTTACAAGGTGTAACGGATGAGTTTATCAAACCTTGTGTGATAACGCAGCCTGTACCGGTAACCATAAGCGATGGCGATGCAGTAATGTGCTTTAATTTTAGAACTGATCGTTGCCGCGAAATAACGTATGTGCTAACACAAGAAGCGTTTCATGAATACGATATGCATCCGCTTCAATTGCATTACGCAACAATGACAAGGTATGATGATACTTTTAAAAACATACACGTGCTTTATGAGAAGAGCGATGTAAATTTGCCAATAGGGGAGGTACTGGCATTAAATAATAAATCGCAGTTACGTATAGCAGAAACCGAAAAGTACCCGCATGTCACCTTTTTCTTTAATGGTGGAAGAGAGCAAACATTTGCAGGCGAGGAGCGCATTATGGTGCCTTCGCCTAAGGTTGCTACCTATGATATGCAACCCGAAATGAGTGCTCGTGAAATAACAGCTAAGGTGATACTATTTATGAAAGAACAAAGCCCCGATTTTGTATGTTTAAATTTTGCAAATCCGGATATGGTTGGACATACTGGCGTATATGAAGCAGTGCAAAAGGCTATAGAAACTGTGGATGATTGTGCTGCACAAATAGTTAAAACAGGTCTCGAATGCGGTTATAGCTTTATTATCATTGCTGATCATGGCAATGCAGATTATATGATTAACGATGATGGAACGCCAAATACAGCGCACTCTACAAACCCGGTACCGTGCATTATTATTAATAAAAACTGTAAGCATGTAAATAATGGGCAGCTTGCCGATGTGGCCCCAACAATTTTAAAATTAATCGGAATTGAGCAGCCTCCGGTAATGACCGGAAAATCATTAGTATAATTTCTTTTGGAGTTCTGTTATTGCGAATGCTGTTCAATTATTTCAACCTCAGCAATAGGTGCTATGCGATAGAGTTTATTATTATCTAAGCGTGTACACAAAAAGTTTTTCCTGATACGATCGCCTTTAATAAAAACAATACAATGCCCTTTAATTCGAAAATGTGCGTTGGGCTCAACATCTTCTAATAGTATATGCCCGGTGGTATTGTAAGCATGCAGAGCCTTAAATAGTTTTGCATCGCTGCACGAGCTGGCGGCCATGCCGTGCAGCGATTGTTCAATAGCATGTGCTATAGCAGCAGGAAAAATTTTTGACTGCAAAACAGGAATAAGTAAATGTTTAAAATTTTGCTTCCAATGTATTCCATGTGGTTCAGCATCTCGCTCATGTTGGAGGTAAGTAATCAGGTGGGCTACTTCGTGCAAAAAAGTAACAAGAAAAGCATACGTATTCAGATTGTGATTTATTGAAATACGATGACCATGCCCATTGTGAGGAGAGCGGTAATCACCAAATTTGCTGTTGCGCGAATGGGTAATACGCATCTGAATTTTGTATTTTACAATAAGATCGATACAATAGTCAAGTGATGCTTCGGGAATGTAGGGCGTAAGTCCTTTTTGCAATTGATTGCGGGTCATAGTTATCTGATGAGATTAAAAATACCACGCCTGGTTTTTAGATTGTCGCTTGTATCACCAAAGGTTACTGAGTATGCGTAAACGCCTGCAGGACACTTCTGATTTTGATAAACGCCATCCCAACCAAAAGATTTGTTTTTTGACGCGAAAATTTCTTTGCCCCAACGGTTGAATACACGGAATTCAAAATAGTTGCTATAAGCAACTATAGGTAAGAAAATTTCATTGGTAAAGTCATCATTAGGCGTGAAAGCCGATGGTACAAATAATTCGGATTCGAAGCAGTATGTTTCAACTACAAAACTATCAACACCGCTGCAGCCGGCAGTGTCTGTTACGGTAACAACATATGTTCCGGGTATATCGGTAGTAATAGCGGGAGTGCTGTCGTTGGTACTCCAGGTATACGATGCAAAATTGCCGGGAGTTAGTGTAATGCTTACCGGAGGGCAGAGATAGCTTGTTGCATTGCCTTCAAATTGTATGACGCTATAGTCGGCTATGCTAATTATATAATCGGTTTTGCAATTTTTACTATCAAATATGCTGAGTGTATAGCTTCCGGCTGCCAAACCGAAAAGTGTATCAGCAGTTGTTGCAAAACCTTGCCATACATGCGACTGATATGGGCCGGATAGTACCTCCAGCGATATTAGACCCTTCATATTATTGCATGAATCATCTGCAGTGTTAATGGCAACATCCACTTTGTCTAGCGTATACATTTCGCTGCTGGCAGTTGCTGTGCATCCGTTGGCATCTGTAACGGTAACGGTATACATTCCCGAATTAATTTGTCCAATGAAGGCATTAGTGGTATTGTTGCTCCACTGATAGGTATAGGGGGCCACACCACCTTGTGGTGTGGCGTTAAGTTGTCCGTTAATACAATCGTAAGAGGAGCTATCAACTATGGCAAAGGCAGTGAGCACCACCATGTCCTCTATATGGAATTCATCAATAGCAAATCCATCGTAATTATTACAAGTACTTCCAGAACCAAAAGTGAAACGAAACTTTACAGATGGCTGCGCTGATAAATTTGCAACCAGGTGTTTAGCATCTTTCCATGCTCCACTGCCACCACCACCCTGACAACTGCCTAGAGTAGGCTGTATATTGCCCGACCAGCCGTGTTTGGGATTGGCAAGTGTGCTTAAAAAATTAATAGAAGCATGGTTATACCATCCATCATTGTTACAATCAATAGGGTCGCCAAAAGCGCCAACATTTTGCCAGGTGTTTCCCTGATCAAGCGAATACTGAAAATTGGCACCGTCATAATCTTTTTCCGTTTCCCAAAATACTTTAAAACGAATTAGGGGATTGGTGATAAAAGAAAAGTCGAAGCAAGGTGTTTCAAGATATGATTCCTGATTGCTATTGTAGGTATTGCCAGTGGTTCCTCCTATTATCCAGCATTTGCTTCCTCCTCCGGCATTCGTAATGGTAGCTTTGGCAGGTGAGCCCCAAGCCCAGTCGCTGTTGTTTCCGCCTGCTACCCAACTGCCATCTGTCAGTTCAAAATCTTCTGTGTATGGAAATGATGATATCGTAAATGCACATTGAGCATACAAGCCAACAGCCACTATAGTGCACAAGGCAATAAGAAATAATTTTTTTACGTACATCAGATAAATTGAAGAGGCCTTGGAACGGCCGGACAAAAATAAAAAAATTGGCCTTAAATACTATTCGTTTTCAGGTCAAAATTGGAAGGATGAAAAAAAAAGAATTGGAGGCATTAATTGCGCAGAGGCTTTCCGGTAGTCAATATACTTTTTATACGTTCAAGAGTTTTACGTGTGCCACAGAGCGAAAGAAAGGCCTCTTTTTCAAGTTCAAGTAAATAGTTTTCTGATACCAGCGAAGGTGAAGAAAGGTCGCCACCACAAAGAACATAAGCAAGTTTTTCAGAAATGAGTTGGTCATGATCGCTTATATAATTGCCTGCACGCATATTGCCAGCGGCTGCGGTAATAGCTCCAAGTCCCTGTTTGCCCAATACTCTGATATCCTTTCGAGGGGTAAGTGGCTTATATCCTTCATTCATTAATTCAAGCACTGCACGTTTAGCTTCGCTAATTAATAATTCTTTATTGATTACAATTTCATCATGTCCCGATAATCCTGCGCACTGCATAAGGCTACTATTAGCAGTAACGTAATTGTTGTGAGGAGATTTTTCATAATGTTTTTGGTTTTTGAGATAAGTGTATTGTGAATGTTTTTAATTGTATTCAAATAAAGTTTCAAGACAATTAAAAAGCTAATCAAAAATAGATAAAAACTAATTTAAACTTGTTCTTTTTTCTCATAGCTGCGCTTTAATTTAATTTCAAAGGGAAGCCACAATGCTGCGGCTTTCCTTCTGCAAAATTGGATATTAGTATTTATTTAGTAAGTATCATCTGCTTGCTGTCAATAGCTTTTCCATCAATCAGTAAAGTATAATTGTAAATACCTGCTGCCATTGTGTTGCCAGATATTTCAACCTGCCCTACTCCCGAAGCGCTGATGTTAAATGATTTCATCTGTTCTCCTAACGAAGAGTAAACTAATACAGTTGCTGATTTGAAATTTTGTGGGATATAAAATTCAATCACTGTTCTTTGCGAAAATGGGTTGGGTGCATTTTGTTCGAGGCGTGCATTTTCTGCGGGTGTGCTTTGAGCTGATTTCTCATGATAGGAAACACAACATTCGGCAAGCGATTGGTCAAGCTGCTGCAGTAGTGTTTTCATTTCTGCTAATTGATTTTTCAAACTTTCATTTTCTTTTGACAATGCTTGTATGGCTATCAAAGCAACTCCGGCAGGGTCAATAGTTGAAATGGATTTGTCATCTAAACCCACTTGAAACAGCTTATAAAAATCCTGTGCCATTGGGCCTATGTGATATTCATTATCAGTGCCTTTATATTTCCACTTTGTAATTTCTAAACTGTTAACTTTATCTAAAACTTGTTGTGCATCCTGTGTTTGAAAATCTTCCTTTAATTCTTTATCCGAAGCATTGGTCCAGGCACCACCGGAAGTAAGCGATGCAGCATTTCCATTGGTGCTGTTAACCCCAACTCTTAATGCTTGACCAGAAGTAGGATTAGTTCCTAATCCAAACCTTAAAGTACTGTTGTTTCCGATTAAAACCCTGTCGCTTCCTGTAACAGTTACATCATGACCAATAACAATAACATTTGAATAGGCTCCGCTGCTTGTGCCAACTTTTGCACCAACAAATACATTGTTTGAACCCGTTGTATTTGTATATCCTGCACTATCACCAATAAAAGTATTGTATGAACCTTCAGTATTTTCTATTCCTGACCTACTACCAATGGCTGTATTTTGGATTCCTGTGTTGTTATTATAAAGTGCATATAAACCATTAGCGGTGTTACCATATCCGGTGGTGTTTTCATAAAGTGCTTTATATCCATTAGCTGTGTTATAGTATCCAGTTGTGTTGTATTCAAGGGCACCACTGCCAGAAGCGGTGTTAAAAAACCCTGTGGTATTTGAATACAGTGCAAAAACACCAGTGGCTGTGTTATGGTATCCTGTGGTATTTGAATACAGTGCTAAAATACCATTGGCTGTATTACTGTATCCTGCGGTATTTGAAAACAAAGCTTCTGAACCAATTGCTGTGTTTTTATTTCCTATGGTATTTGAAAACAAAGCTTTTGAACCAATTGCTGTGTTAGTATTTCCTGTGGTATTTGAAAACAAAGCTTTTGAACCAATTGCTGTATTGGCAATTCCATCAAAACTACTTATAGATCCAATCCCATTCTTAAACAATGCAGAATCGCCAATTGCTACCAGATTGCTTTTGTCGGTATTATTGTAAAGTGCATGTGTACCGATAGCAATGTTTGATGACCCAATAGTGTTGTCATAAAGTGAATGATCTCCATTTGCAATGTTATTATTTCCAGTTGTGTTGAATCTAAGAGCTACATTTCCTATGGCTGTGTTATTGGATCCTGTGGTATTATTCTGAAGTGCAAAAGCACCTATAACCGTATTTTCGGTACCTGAAGTATTAGCAGAAAGTGCGAATGACCCACATGCAGTGTTTTGAAATCCATTGATATTAGAAGTAAGAGCTTGTTGACCATTTGCTGTGTTGTCATTTCCAATTGTGTTAGATTTAAGTGCAAGATAACCAGAAGCAGTATTGCAAAATCCGTTAGTATTATTAAGCAACGCATCTTGACCCAATACAGTGTTTTTTGTATTTATTCCCACATCAAAAAACAAAAACCTGCTGCCATGCATGTAAACTGCACCATCTAGGTAAATATCCGTCCACGAAAATGCTGTGGCGCCTAAATCTTTGTACTATCAATGCCAGGCAACGATTGATTGATTGCCGTAGTTGTAAGATTGGATAAACTGAGGTTTACGTCATCTGCACCGTTAGCATCGCCTGTGTTGGTAATGGTTGTTCCGGAAATGCTTATCCCTGTGCCATTTGTATAAGGAACAAATGCAGTTGCCTGCGTTGTAGCATCCGGAAATATTAATGTTGTTGGGTAAACATCTTTGTAACGAAATGCAGACGAACCTATGTCAATCGTGTTGTTAGTATCTGGCAATAAATCCTGGTTGAGTTTTGTTGGGGCTGTAAGATTGCTTAATGTTTTATTGGCTCCATTATTTATTGCTGTCCATGCTGTTCCATTATAAAAATAAAAACCCGGGGTGCTATTGGTTTGATAAATTAACAAACCTGTAGCCGGAGTTGCAATTGCATCACGCTGAGTTTTTGTCATGCGGGGAATCAAAACTCCCTTAGAGGTTGAAGTAACATCAAGAAGCGAAGATGCATTTGGAGTTACTGTTCCTATGCCTACAGAACCTGTGGCGGGAAATGTGTTGGTTTGTGCAGTAGCATTTTTTATTACTGAAAAATGTAATAAAACCAATAATAATAATGTGAGGTTTTCGATTTGAATTTTCCCCGATAAAAATCGTGATATTACATTAATTCTTTTGTTCTTAATTGTGTTCAGCATTTTGCTTTGGTTTTTAATTGTTTAAGTTTGAATAAGTAATCGTTGTTTATTTTTTCTCTTGCAAATTATTTAAGACAAGCTATTCTATTAAGAATTTTGAAGAATACTCCTTTTTATCTGCAGTCAAGCGAACCATGTACAATCCTTTTGAAAGTTCCTTCAACATTATTTCCGCTGTGTTTTCTCCCTCCGAAGCTTTTATGTTTTCAGCATAAACTTTTCTCCCAACAATGTCAGTAATATAAAGCGAAACCTGTTGTTCATCAGAAACATTAAACCTAACCGTTATTTTATCATCAGTGGATTGCTACTGCAAACGGAGATGTATTTTCTAAACCGTTAAGGTTTTCTTCGGGTAATCTGAAAACATTACAAACGATTTAATCGGAGTATATCCTGAAGAAACAGTGCCCGTGGCATCGCAAAGTGTTTTAACACGGTAATCATAGCTGGCTCCTACTGTAAGACCGGTTACTGTAGTAGAAGTGGCGGGTGCATTGATTGTTTTAGTAATCCATGTTGAAGAAGAAGACATTTTATACTGCAGCCTGTATTTGACAGCACATCCATTACCTCCCCATGAAAAAAATGCTTCTCCCGGGGCAACATTGGCGGCAGTATCATTTACCGGAGTCTGGCATTTTGTGACAAATTGCTGAATGGCTGAATAGGGAGACACAAAAGTTGCGGTGGCATTACATTCGGTGCGGATGCGGTATTGGTAAGTTGTATTACAATTTAATCCGGTAAGATCTTTAACACTTACGCCGGTGCGTTAACTGTTTTTGGGGTCCATGCTGTGGTACCCAGAACACGGTACTGAACACGGTATTTTACAGCACAGGAATTTCCTGTCCAAGGTAATTGTTGCATTTGCACTTTTTATATTTGATGTTCCGGGTTAGTTGGTACATCGCAAGCAGGGCAAGCCGAACTCATTTTTATGTATAAAAACATCTTTAACTCCAAATGATGTTAGATTAAATGTAGCTGCGGTTTGATCAAAATCGCGTGTACCGGAAAAACTACCTGTAGTAATTACATTTTTTGATGCATCTACAGTACTTGAAAAAATTGAACCTGCAATTGGAACAGCCCATGCAAAATTACCCGCCTGATCAAACTTTGAAATAAAATTGCTGCCTGCTCCATTAAGAGTAAAATTAGAAACCCCGGGATCAAAGTTGCAAACTATTGTAAAGTAACCTGAAATATAAACATTGAGTGTACCATCTGCTATTAGTGAAAAGCATGAAATAAAATTAAGACCATCTAATTTTTTTGCCCATGCAAAATTTCCTGATGCATCTAACTTTAATATAAACACGTTTTCAATACCACCCGATGTAAGGTTAAATGTTGCAACATTATCAGGGTTAAAATCAGCGGTTCTCTAAAGTTTCCTGCGATATATGGATTGCCTGTTGCATCAACTGTGATTCTATTATTATAGCTGAAGCTGCTAAAGTTACCAAATTGTTTTGCCCAAACAAAATTACCCGCAGAGTTTAATTTTGAAACATAATAAAAACCAAAACCATTAAGGAAATAGAAGCCTGGTCCCGGATCAAAATCTGCAAAAGTAAACATGCCGGTGGTGTAAACATTACCACCAGCATCTACAGCAATAGCTGTTCCTTCATCATAATCGAGGCCACCGATTTGTGAAGCCCAAATAAAATTGCCGGCTGAGTTTAGCTTTAAAACAAATGCGTCATTGTAATCGGTCGGACTAGAAGTTGACATAAAAATATACCTGCTCCCGGGTCAAAGTCCACAGATTCGTTAAAACTGCCTGTGGTATAAACATTTGAAGCAGCGTCAACTGTAATAGCTGTTACCCTGCATGGCAATAATGAAAGCCCTGTAAGCACAATAGTTTTAGCCCATTCAAAAGTGCCAGAGGAGCTTAATTTTAAGATATACATTGCCTCTCTTGAATTAATTGTGCTGACATTAAATGTGCCCGCATCGGGGTTGAAATCAATAGTGCCATTAAACATTCCTGTTATGTATACATTGCCTGATGCATCGGCCGTTATAGCTGCAACAGAAGCAGAATCTCCTATTTTTTTGCCCACAAAAATTTCCGCCCGGGTCTGATTTTTGAAACAAAGAAAGATGTATTAGTACCTGATGACAGATTAAAAACCGCTGCTGCCGGATTAAAATCAACAATGCCAAGGAATAAACCGGCTGTGTAAATGTTACCTCCGGCATCTGATACAATTGCATAGCCTGTTGCATCAGCAGCTGAGCCTCCCATTTGTTTTGCAAAATTAAAGGTTGGTACTTGCGCATAGCTAATCGCAGCTATTAACATACCGAGTAGTATGAGGTTTAATTTTTTCATTTTGCTTTGGTTTTTAATTGTTTAAGTTTGAATAAGTAATCGCAATTTATTTTTTCTCTTGCAAATTATGTAAGACAAGCTATTCTATTAAGAATTTTGAAGAATACTCCTTTTTATCTGCAGTCAAGCGAATCATGTACAATCCTTTTGAAAGTTCCTTCAACATTATTTCCTTTGTGTTTCTCCCTCCGAAGCTTTTATGTTTTCAGCATAAACTTTTCTCCCAACAATGTCAGTAATATAAAGCGAAACCTGTTGTTCATCAGAAACATTAAACCTAACCGTTATTTTATCATCAGTGGGATTGGGCCACACTGCAAACGGAGATGTATTTTGTAAACCGTTAAGGTTTTCTTCGGGTAATCTGAAAAACATTACAAACGATTTAATCGGAGTATATCCCGAAGAAACAGTGCCCGTGGCATCGCAAAGTGTTTTAACACGGTAATCATAGCTGGCTCCTACTGTAAGACCGGTTACTGTAGAAGTGGCGGGTGCATTGATTGTTTTAGTAATCCATGTTGAAGAAGAAGACATTTTATACTGCAGCCTGTATTTGACAGCACATCCATTACCTCCCCATGAAAAAAATGCTTCTCCCGGAGCAACATTGGCGGCAGTATCATTTACCGGAGTCTGGCATTTTGTGACAAATTGCTGAATGGCTGAATAGGGAGACACAAAAGTTGCGGTGGCATTACATTCGGTGCGGATGCGGTATTGGTAAGTTGTATTACAATTTAATCCGGTAAGATCTTTAACACTGGCCGGTGCGTTAACTGTTTTTGCGGTCCATGCTGTGGTACCCAGAACACGGTACTGAACACGGTATTTTACAGCACAGGAATTTCCTGTAAAATTAATAGTGGCTTTGTTGGATGTAATGCCGGTTGATGATATTGCAGTTGGTATTGCACACGTAGTGCAGCCTTGTGTCATTTTATGAACATAAGCATTTTGCAATGATGTTGGAGTCATGTTAAAACTCCTGATGTTTGGTCAAAATCTACAGTAGCGTTAAAAGTACCCGTGGAATAAACATTTCCCGAGCCGTCTAAAGACATTGAATTCAAAAAACCACCAGTTCCTGCGGATAATTGTGTCGCCCAGACAAAATTACCGGAAGCGTCTAATTTTGAGAAATAGGTCTGTCCTCCAGTTCCGTTAAGGTTGAATATAGAAGCGCCCGGGTCAAAATCTACAGTGCTGCTAAATGAACCGCTTGTATAAACCGCATCGCTGGCATCTGTGTCAATTGAATATAAATCCATGTTTGAAGCACTTGAAAACATTTTGCCCACAAGAAATTTCCGGATGAATCTAATTTAGACATGTATGGATTGACACCAATGGCGGTAAGATTAGCGGTGGCTGCACCCGGGTCAAAGTCAGCCATGCCTTTAAAGACTCCAGCTAAACAGGGTCTTGCTTTTGAATCAAGTTTAACAATGCATTTAGTAAAAGATTGGTTATTTCCAAAAGCTTTAGCCCATACAAAAGCGCCTGATGATTTTACCTTATACACGAAATAGTTACCAAAAAATGCATCTAACAACGTGCCATCAAAATTAGCTATGGTGCCAAACATTCCGGAGACATAAACATTGCCGGCTGCATCCACATCAACAGCGTGACCAGCATCAACATCGAGTCCGCCAAACCGCTTTGCCCACACAAATGCTCCTGATGAATTTAATTTTAATAAAAAACCATCATTAAGGTCAAGGTTGTTTGTCCAAGCCAGGTTAAATGTTCCTGCTCCGGGATCCATATCAGCAGACTCCACAAAGCTTCCCGTCAGATATACATTTTCCGAACCATCTACTGCAATGCTTGCACCCGCACCTGTTTCAACATAAGCGCTTCCCGCACCCGGCCCTGTTAAATCAAATACATCCACCCATACAAATAATCCTGAGGAATTTAACTTCAGTATAAAGGTGGATTGATAATTATAATCAGCAGTTCGATTTACTACACCTGCACCGGGATCAAAATCAACCGTACCACCAAAAATTCCCATTATCAGCACGTTTCCTGCATCACTAACTGCTATTGATGAAACAAATAGAGAATCATCCAGACGTTTAGCCCACACAAAATTTCCCGAAGCATTTAATTTTGATACATAGAAATTACCAGGTGGAGCACCTGTAATTGTGAGATTAAAGACATTAGGTCCAGGATCAAAGTCAGCTGAAGGCATGAAAAGTCCGCTTGAATATACATTGCCGGAAGCATCGGTTCCAACTCGATAACCTTGTGTGTAACCCGAACTCCCGCCAAATTGTTTTGCCCAGCCAAAACTGGGAGTCTGCCCGTTAACATTTTGAATTATTGCTGTTAATGCAATGATTGATGCGATGATTTTTTTCATATTAATTGAATTTAGTTATTATAAAAATATTTCAATTTAGTTTAAAGCAAATTACTTCACCACGAGTTTCAACATCTCTTGCTTTTCCTCTATAATACAGAGAATCGAATAAATTCCTTGCGGAGAAGTATTCACTTTATAGAATTTTTATCTTAACCGCAAATAGACAGTAGGATTTACGGACAAGTTGGGAATGAGCAGATGTCCACTTTGGCAAAATTCCATCTATTCATTTTGGTTTTTTTTGGAACAGCCAATTTTAATATCCTACTATTTCCTTTTGCCCAAGCTCCACTGCATAGCAGTTGAGTCTTAAAGTCTGTAAGCGTTGGTGTTTAGGCTTTTCGAAGCTAACCTGTCTGAACAAGCTGATGATATTGTAAGCTAAATTTACCATACGCAATGCTGCTGCTGTGCAAAAAACTCATTAAAACCTTCAATGCAAAATCATCTTTAAGTTCTTTAATCCTATTTTCGCAATCGCCCTTCCTTTGTATTGCTCCCAAATTTGTGTTGCAGGTAGCGTTTGATTTGTATAAAAGTATGATACGGTATTGCTCATAATATCCTGTCATCAAACAGCTTTAGTTTTTTACCTGTTGCTTTGGGTCTTAAATCAACGCTTTGTCTTATAACAATAACCCTACGTTCTGTTTCCCATTTTGATGCCTTATAACTTGTTTCCTAATCCAAACTCCTAATCCGATAGCTGTCCAGGTTTTTAGTTGCTTAATTTTATCTTGTAATGGATAATGCATTCTCCCCGCTATCACGTATGGTATTTGTTCTTGCTCTAAATGTCTAAAAATTGAATCGCTTGCAAAACCAGAATCGGCACGCAGCAAACCAATTGTTTTGTTTTTGAGTATGGATAATGTTTCGTTTAAAAATTCATTACACTGATGCGCACTTGAGGTATCGCCACTTTAAGCCAACTGTTTACAACCATGCGCTCGTTGCCTAAAAAGGCAAATAATGGATGATGGGAGGCTCTACCTCTTTGGTTGGATTATAGCCTTTATGATTACCTTCTTGCAAATCTCCATACCGAGTAATAACGGTAGAATCCAAGTCCAATGCGTAATTATTAAACTGCAATTGATTAAAAAACCATTCTTGCAGAACTGGGAATACCTCATTATTTAGGCCTTGATTGAACTTTTGAAAAAATCGCTTGTAGGTGGTATCGCTTGGAATCTGTTTCCATCCAAATATTTTTTTTAGCGTATCATCTAATCGTAAAACATGTGTGTGTGAAAATTTGTAACAGCCTAACCACACTGACAATAGGAAACTTTCAATGATTTCCTGATTCTCAAACCTGTTATTGCTCTTGCTTTCGGGTGGGTAGATTTTGCAAAACACTTTTTAAACCAATTTTATCATTGAATTTTTCATTAACGAAAACCTCCTGCGCTTACTTTTATCATCAGAATATTCAATTTTAAACACATATTAATTGTAAGTTTTGATTACAAGGTCGATATCCTTTGATGCATTGTCTATAATGAATATCCTAAGTTATTAACAGCTGGACTGTCTATTTGCGGTTTATTTGATTTTTTTTAACAAAACAAAAACATCTCGCGCTATAAACGCGAGATATTTTTATTTCTTGATGTACTATTTTGTAAGTATCATTTGCTTGCTATCTATAACCAAACCATCAATAAATAATGTATAGTTATAAATGCCAGATTGTAATTCACTGCCTTCAATAGTAATAGTATTTAATCCTTTCGATTGTATGTCAACAGTTTTCACCGTTTGTCCAGTGGCTGAATAAACCATCAATTTTGCTGTAACAGTTTTTGCAGGTATATACACCTTAATAGTTGTGTTTTGATTGAATGGATTTGGCGCATTCTGCTCTAACTTTGCTATATCAGATACAACTATATCAGTATTAGTAGCTTTTTCGTTGTGGCTTAAACAGCATTGCGATAAGTCCTTTTCCATTTGTGTAAGGCGATCTTCTAAGCCAACAATTCTGCTATCGCGCAATTTTATTTCTGTTTGTTGCTCTTGCATGCCCTTTATTAATACCGGAATTAAATCAGAATAAAAAACACCCAACTGCTCTGCTGGTATTTTGGTGCGCTCTCCGGTTATTTCATCGGTCTTATATTCCCAATCGCGCACAACCTCGGGCACTATCTTTTGTAAATCTTGTGCTAATAACCCCAATTTTGTTCCATCCTCTTGATTGTAATTCCATTGGTAAGAAACAGGATTCATTTTCATAATTTCTTTGATGCCATATTTCAATTGAGCAATTTTATCGCGGGCATCGGAGGTATTGATTACTCCATTGCAGGCATAAATTATATTCCAACGGTTGGTAGAGTTACCAATGCTACGAGCACAATTGGTGGTAGGAACCAAATCGGAATTGATAGACATAGTAAATGAACCACCATCAGTAAATTGTTCTACACTGCCAAAACCTAAATATCCGGAAACATCTAAATTACCTGTGCCTAAAAAGTTTTTAGAATTAATATTATTTGAAACATAAACATTTCTCCATCTTCTATCAACACCAACTGTGTCTCCTAAATCTCTTAAATTATCAATTGTAGGAACAAAATCAGAATTGATGCGATAGTATTACCCCCGCCATCTGATAATGTTTCAACAGAACCAAATCCAATAAAACCAGAAACGTCTAAATTGCCAGTTGCTGCAATATTTCCAACTACTTGCAATTCGGCAGTTGGTAGGTGCCAAGCCAACGCGATTGTCGTCCCTTGAACAACTAATGCGGCTGAACTCATATTGATATCACCTCCATCAGCGTTCAATAAATTTGAAACTGCCCCATTGCTTCGAGCCATAATTTCGTTGTCATCAATTACGATATTTGTTGAGCCAATTGCTCCGAATACTGCGTAACCTCCACTACCTAATTTGGCATCCGACCCTCCGGTAACGTGTAGCATTGTGGTAGGCGTTGTTGTTCCAATTCCAACTTTTCCTGAACTGCTTATAGTCATACGGGTAAGGTTGTTGGCATTGCGAAATTGAAGTGTGCCCGTGTTACCTGAATTAAATATAATACTTGCATAATCAGTGTTAGTTGGTTGACCAAACAGCACACCAGTTGAGTTTGCTGCTGGCGATAATAAATTCAAACAGCATTGCCATTATTTTGAGCGGAGATAACACCACTTGCATTGGGTGTCATAAGTACACCCGCATTTGCCCCACCATTTGCAACGTGCAAACGCACAGTGGGTGAAGTTGCAGAAAACAATGTTCCAATACCAAGGTTGCCCGAAGTATTAAGTACTGCCTGTTGCACATTGTTTGTTCGAATACGCAAATCTTGAAAACATGTAGTTCCAAGAAACTGTGTTCCTGTAGGGCAATTTCCGGTTACAGACCATTGGCCGTTGGCCTGGTAAGTGTAACTTGTAAGCATTATTGCCAATGCTAATTTTGAAATTTTGTTAAACATAACTTTTTTGTTTTAATTGTTTAGAAATTTGTTTTTAACTAATAAAAAATATTAAGAATTAAGTAACCGCGGTTTTGTTTTTAAATAATGATTGAACGAAACAATTTATGTTTCACTTTTCGCAGAACAAATATTAATAATGGTGCATGAAACAATGAGGCTAATAAGAACGGGTAAATATGAATCACAAGCGGCCGTAATTACCCTTTAGGTGTATTTTTTGTAATTCCATTTATGAGGTAAATCAAAAGAAACATTTATTTATACGGTTGAAGTAAGGAATGCAAAAAACTATTTTGCAAAAAGCATGGTCGCAATATTTTATTTGCACACAAAAGGAGAAAGCTTCATTCATATAAATAAAGTGTTTTTATTACCACCGTAGAAAAGAGAATGAAAACAAGCTAACTCTTGTAAGCCTTATTGATAGCATCGGTGCGGGTTTGCACTTGTAACAGCTGCAATTTCTTTGTATAGATATCCTTTGGCGAGGTGGTCTAATATCTCCTTTTTCTCTTGGTGTTAGGATTTCAATTTTTCGTTTGTTTTGTTTTTTATTTTGAAGTGATGCCACTACTCGCCTTGCTATTTCGCCACTCATGGGTGAGCCACCGGCCATCAGCTCCCTTATTGATTCCAGGATGGCAGCAGGCGATGTGCGCTTAAGTATATAACCTGTTGCACCGCCTTTCAATGCAGCGAAAATATTTTCATCATTATCATATACGGTGTACATCATAAAGTGTGTTTGTGGCATAAGTGGCTTAAGTTTCATCGTGCAGTCAATGCCACTCATGCCAGGCATGTTAATATCCATGATAATCACATCTATTTGTTTTGAAGGTAATTCGACTAAAGCCATTTCACCATTCTCAAACACATCCACACAGCTAAAACCCATTGAGCCGTCAATTAATACACGCAGGGCTTCACGTATTTCGTTCAAATCTTCAACTATAGCAACTCTGATATTATCCATGGAATCCCGAAAAATTATTTATGCAAATTAAAATAGTTAATGGCAGTAACGCAATAACCCTTTAGGGTGATAGGATATAATCTATACTGGTAATGGTATGCTGATGATGATAGTAATACCATCATGATTTTGTATTTGAAAGGTGCCGCCAAAACAGCAATTCGATCTTTCATGTTTTAATAAACCATTGCCTCCATACCCAAGTTTTTCCTGAATAGGGTTACAATTCAAGGACAATGCCTTCCATTATCACTAATAATGATCTTGAACCAATTATTATTACAACTAAAGCTGATTGACACTTGGGTGGCCCGGGCATGTTTCACAATATTATGACAGGCTTCATTTACCACTAAAAAAATATTTCTTCGCTGCTCGCCCGAAATGATGCATTGGGGAATTTCATCCGGCATGTTAATCATACAAACAATAGTAGTATTTTCAAATTGCTCGGCAATTTTCTGACGCATGTAAGCAATCAAATTTTTAAGATCATCATTCTTAGGGTTGAGACTCCATATTATCTCTTCAATTCGCAGCAAAGCATCCTGTGCCGATTCAGCAATACTATTCAGCTGCTCACCAAAGCCATTTTTACCTGCATTGATTTTCAGCACTTCGCTGAGTAATGCAATCTTGCTCAGATCGCTTCCAAGGTCATCATGCATATCGGCACTTATACGTTTGCGTTCGCCCATTACAGCTGCATGTTTTTCGGTAAGGAGCTTCAATTTCTGCCGTTGCCTAAATGTAAAAAGCCCCTGCAATAAAGACTGTCAGTAAACCAAATAAGATGTAAGCAAGATTACGTTCAGTATTTCTGCTTTCCTGCTCATCAGCAAGCAGTATAACTGCTTTGGTTTTTTCCTTTTCATTTAAAGTGGATTGAAATTGAGCCAGTTGTAATTGCGCCTTTTTATTTTCTATCTCAAGTGCATTGAGGTCAGCCAGTTTTTTCTGTTGATCAGCCTCATACCCAGCATTTATTAAATCGAATTCACGTTTTTTAATTAGCAATGCTTTGAGTTGATTCTCCTTTGATAACAGCTCAATTTCTGACTGCTTTTCCTTATTCTTATATTTTTCTTCAAGTTCCTTTACAGCAATGGTGTGCTTGGCAGTATGCAAACTGTCATTAAAATTTTTTGCTTTAACCAAGTGTTCATAAGCAAATTTATAATCGCCTTGTTTCAAATATACATCTGACGAAATTCCATTCAGTATGGACATTGAAAAAACCTGGTTCCTTTTAGTGGCTTCATCCAATCCCAGTTTGCAATAAATTGCAGCACTATCCAATTTGCCCATATCGCGATATACGCAACATAGATTCTGATAAGCAGGTATTATTTGCTCGTCATTTAATGATGCTAAAATTTCAACAGCTTTTAACGATGCAGCAATTGACTCAATATAACTTTTGGTATGCCATGTTACCACTCCAACATTTGTATATGCAGTGGCTATCCGTTTTTGCGAATTTGTTTGTAAAGCCACTTCAAGTGCCAATGAAAAATATTTTTCGGCACTGTCATACTGCTGCTGAATATCATAGCAAATAGCTATCCCCCTGTATCCGTTATAAACATTAACCGGCAGGTTATATTTTTTTCCATCAGCAATTAGCTGCTCGTTAATTGGAATGGCATCAGGGCAACTACCCGATTTGCGGTACATATCGGCCAGCCTATACATTGCCCATCCTTTTATATCTGGCTTATAAGCAAGTGCTGTATCCACTTTAGCAGGAGCATACTTCGCGGCATTGTGTTTGTATTAATATTTTTTTCTTCTCATTACCTGCATTATAAAGCAGGTTTTTAAGACTGTCAACATCAGGCTGGGCTAAGTAAATGATGAATTAAATGCAAATAATATTACAAGGAAAAAAGCGGGTATTCGATTCTCGGTTCTATTAAACATTGGCATGTGGTATAAATGCGACTGTAAAGTATAAAATAAAGAATTAACATTGCTTGACTTTCAAATATGCTTCTCAAACTCACAATTCTCATCACACTCAATTCGTGCTATGGAATTATCAGAAAGTTTGATGCTGTGGTAGCGAGGTGTTTCTAAATGTGTTAAGCATAATGCTTCGGATTGATTTGCTGCTTTCAATTTTTTCTTTCAAAACATAAATGGCAATGGCAACCTGCTCCCAGTAAGCTGCTTCGGTTTTGAGATGTGTTATTTCTACCATCATTTGTGGCGTGCCAATATCAATTAACCGCGCCAGCATTTCATTGCTTTCAGCAGGCACGAAACCGATTTTCTTTGAATTGAAATGCAAGGCAACGGCAAACTCATCGTGTTTGTTACCGGGTTCGCGAACCAGCTCAAGCATACCCCCCCGCTGGCGCGAGCTTGTAGCTCGTGCCGCCAAATAATTTAACTTCCCATTACCAATATTTATCATTCAATTAGGGTAATTTTTACCAGTCCTTTGCCCTCAGAATAATCGATAGCACTGCTATCTCTCCAATGCAGCGCCTCAATTACAAAGCCTGATTCAACAGGGTTTTGATGTATATAATTTATTTTTTGGTCAAACACTTCGTTGCTCCATAATTCAATCGGTTGGTTATGTTGCTGCCAAAATTGTCTACCAGTTATATTGGTGTTTTTTTTACCGGCTCTTTCCATCATCCACAACATCCATTCTTTTCTGCTTTCCTGAATATTCTCTTCCATTGCAGTTTGTATTTTCTTTGATGTGTGCGTTTTAAATTCCTTTAATAATTTACCAGGATTGTTGAGACTATCAGAAAAAAAATTAGATGCAGATGACTCGGCATTAAACACCACGTATATATTTTCATTCCTTTGTTTTCAGTACAATAATTTAAACTTTTGATAATAATATTGGTATAGCAGTCTTATTAATACATCCATCCAATATACTTTAGCAAAACTCACGAAGTAAATCCCGCTTGTATAATGAAATTTATATTTTCTACTCAAAGTTTTTCAATATTAATTACGATATAATGAGGCACGAGCTACAAGCTCGCGCCAACAATGGAAAGTTATATTTTTCTACTCAAAGTTTTTCAATATTAATTACGATATAATGAGGCACGAGCTACAAACTGGCGCCAGCAATTAGGACTTAGCAATGCCAGACAAAAATAAAAAAATTGGCCTTAAATACTATTCGTTTTCAGGTCAAAATTGGAAGGATGAAAAAAAAAGAATTGGAGGCATTAATTGCGCAGAGGCTTTCCGGTAGTCAATATGCTTTTTATACGTTCAAGAGTTTTACGTGTGCCACAGAGCGAAAGAAAGGCCTCTTTTTCAAGTTCAAGTAAATAGTTTTCTGATACCAGCGAAGGTGAAGAAAGGTCGCCACCACAAAGAACATAAGCAAGTTTTTCAGAAATGAGTTGGTCATGATCGCTTATATAATTGCCTGCACGCATATTGCCAGCGGCTGCGGTAATAGCTCCAAGTCCCTGTTTGCCCAATACTCTGATATCCTTTCGAGGGGTAAGTGGCTTATATCCTTCATTCATTAATTCAAGCACTGCACGTTTAGCTTCGCTAATTAATAATTCTTTATTGATTACAATTTCATCCTGACCGGGCCTGTACAATCCAAGATCGAAAGCCTCGTGTGCCGAGGTCGAAACCTTGGCCATGGCTATGGTCATAAATCGCTCCTTCAGATTATTGATTTCGATATCACCATCGATAAATGAATCGCTAAGCCTTAAAGCAAACTCTTTGGTGCCTGCCCCAGCGGGAATGAGACCAACACCCACCTCAACAAGTCCTGTATACGTTTCGGCAGCTGCAACTACTTTATCGGCATGCAGGCTCATTTCGCAGCCTCCGCCCAAATTTAAAGCAAAAGGCGCAACCACTACCGGAATGGATGAGTACCTGATTCGCATAGTCATTTGTTGAAATGCCCGAACAGCTAACGCTATTTCGTCCCAGTCTTGCTCTATTGCAAGCATGTATACCAATGCAAGATTGGCACCTGCGCAAAAATTTGTTCCTTGATTTCCAATTACCAATCCTCCAAAATCCTTTTCTGCCAACTCAATCGCCTTGGCTACGCCTTGTAAAATTTCGCTGCCTACCGTATTCATCTTGCTATGAAATTCACAGCACAATACATCATTGCCTAAATCGATAATACTGCAACCTGCATTGCCCCATATTTTTTTAGAAGGCCGCAAATAATTTAGAGTAATATGATTTTGCTTCGACTTTATTATCTGCTGTGTTTTGCTTTCAGGCATGTAAGCGCATTGGCCATCAGCACGTAGTGAATAAAATGTATTGATACCACTTGCCAGCATGTCGTCTACCCATTTGCCGTAAGTGATTTTCTTTGATTGCAATAATTCGCAAATAGTTTTAACCCCAAGTATATCCCACATTTCGAATGGACCCAACTCCCAACCAAAGCCTGCCTTAAGCGCACTATCAATAGTTGCAGGGCTGTCCGAAATTTCGCCAACACGTAAACTTGCATAATGGAATAAGTTGAGCATTAACGTTTGAAAAAATTGACCTTCTGCTCCGGGAGTATTAAAAAGTAGTGGCAACCGTTCGGCCCTTGATCGATATTTTTAGTTGCGTCAAGTGCAATTAATTTGCGCTTCGTTTGTGCTTATATGCTAACGTTAAAGGTCGAGGCTAAGGATTTCACTCTTACCTGTTTCGCTTTTCTGTTTCTTATAAAATCCTTGTTTTGCTTTATCACCTATCCAGTTATTTGCAATCATTTTGCTGATAAATTCCGGCAATTCGAAAGTTGCTTTGTCATCATCAGCTATTAAATTTTTACTTAAGTCATTAGCCACACGCACTAAGGTATCTAATCCAACCACATCGCAGGTGCGAAAAGTAGCTGACTTAGGTCTGCCAAGTACTGGCCCTGTTAATTTATCTACATCTTCAACCGAGAAATCAAAATTTTTCATTTGATGAAATAAATCCATGATTGCAAAAACACCTATCCGGTTTGCAATAAAGGCGGGTGTATCGTTACACAATACGGTTGTTTTACCTAATTGTTTTTCTCCAAACTCTAATAAAAAGGACGTTACATCGCTTGTTGTTTTTTTAGTTGGAATAATTTCAAGTAAGGGTAAGTAACGTGGTGGATTAAAAAAATGAGTGCCTGCAAAATACGCTTGAAAATCTTCACTTCTGTTTTCGATGAGCAAGTGAATTGGAATTCCTGAAGTGTTGCTGGTAACTATGGTTCCTGGTGTACGGTACTTTTCAACTCGTTCAAAAAGCGATTTTTTTATCTCCAAGTTTTCAACCACTACCTCTATTATCCAATCGCATAATCCAATGTCTTTGAGGTTATCGTCAAAGTTGCCGGTATTAATACGTTGCGCAAAAGCTTTTTTGTATAAGGGTGATGGGTTTGATTTTATGGCAGCTTGCAAGGCATCATTCACTATTCGGTTTCTAAATACTACTGCTGTTTCGTTTATCCCATTTGCTTTTTCTGCTTCACTTAATTCACGCGGAACCACATCGAGCAGAAAAACCTGCATGCCAATATTTGCAAAATGACAGGCAATGCGACTTCCCATTACACCTGAACCTAGAACGGCAATTTTTTTAATTCTTTTTTTCATACTGCAATAATAGGCAAAACCCAACAAGTTTTAGAACATCTATTAATGCTTCTAAAAAAACTAAAGGCGCAATAAAAATATTGACTAATAAAAATTTTTAGCATCATCATGAAATGAAAGATAATTCGCTTACCTTTAAATAAATTGCAATTTAGGAGGCTAGAATTTTTTTAGTAAAATAAAAAGTGTGTTGAAAGCGAATAGCTAAAGTTGTGTGAAGCTATAAAGTATGATTACTTTTTGTATTTATAAACAAAGGTAATGGTGCCTTTTTGTAAAATATTGTCAGGATTATTGGTTACATCAAATTGACATTCCAAAGCCTTCAGTTTGCTAAGATCATATAAACGTTTTGAGGTAGTGGTAGAGCCTTGTCCACCGGGCACTGCCGACACGACTTTGCCATTTTTGTCAACGGTTATTTCAACTACCACAGTGCCGGTTTCTTGCGAATTGTCGGTCACATTGGGGCGCTTCAAAATTTTGCGGCCTTTAAGGTTAACATTAATACCAGTGCCACCACCACTGCCAGGGCCAATTCCATCACCGTTGCCTCCACCAATTCCATCTCCTTTGCCACCTCCATTACCATCACCATCTCCCGATCCTTGTCCATAGCCGCCAAACGGATTTCCATCTGCAGTGCCTTGCACTCCGGTGCCGGTGCTTGCGCTTCCTTTAGAGCCACCATCTTTTTGCTTGCCTGGATACAGAGCTTTTGCTTCCACTTTAGGCTGAGCTACAACGGGCTTTGTCGTTACTATGGGCTTCTTTACCGGTGGGGTAATTACAGGTTTTACTTTTTCCTTTGGTTTTTCGGGCTCATCAATTGATGCCGACTCCTCATCGTCTTGCGTTAGTATTTCCTCGTCAGGCACAGTTTGATTGACTGCCGTTTCTGGTTGAATGGTTTGTGGAGCAATATCGGGACTAGAAGGAGGCTCGTTGCCACTTGCAAGTTCTACGTAGCCCAAGGCACCACCACCGCCACCACCACCGCCAAAAGGTGGTATCGTAGTATATAGCTTTAGAATGAATAATAGAATTAACATTAACGTCACCACTATGGTGGTTAATATTGTTGAGCGTTGGCGTATTTGAGTGTCAGTAAGAATCATGATTTATTATTACAGATGCATTCTTTAATTGCTTTTCATACCGCAAGGTAATTTATTTTTTGAGTTTGATCTTTTTTTTGTTCAAGTTAACGGTTACCATATACGATTGCTTTGTTATTTCGCACTGTTGGTGGCCAGTACCATTTTTATTTTTAAACGGTTTCCAATATCAAGTATGTCAACCAGATTTTGCACCTGAATAGACTTGTCTACTTTTAATATTGCCGTGGGATCGGTTTGACCTGCAATTTGCGCTGCAATGGTGGCTTCCAATTGTTCCAAAGGAACAATTTGATTATTTACGGCATATTGTAAGTCTTCGCTAATAGCAATGGTAATGGGGTGCTTTACCTGCTGAGAACTTGTTTTGGAATTAGGCAATAGCATTTTCAATACATTGGGAGTTGCCATTGTTGCAGCTATAAGGAAAAATAACAACAAAAAGAACATGATATCGTTAAGCGAGTGACTATACACTTCGGAGGCTATTCGGTTTCTTCTTCGCAGGTTCATGATTTATTTATTTTACAGGTTCTTCTAGTAAATCAATAAATTCTACTGCATTTATTTCCATTTTATTTACTACTCGGTCTATCATTAGTATTAGGTAATGATAGGCTGCATATGCACATATGCCTACCAACAAGCCTGCTGCGCTTGTAATCATTTTAATGTATAGCCCTCCCGAAATGGTGTTAATTTCAAGGCTGTTTTGAAGCGAGATTTGATAAAATATTTTTATTACCCCGAATATGGTTCCTAGAAATCCAAACATGGGGGCAATACCAGCAATGGTTCCAAGTATTCCCAGGTTTTTTTCCATTTTATAAATTTCAAGCTTGCCAACATTTTCAATAGCCCCTTCTATTTCGCGTATCGGTCTTCCAAGGCGCATTACTCCTTTTTCAACCATACGTGCTACGGGAGAATTTGTGTTTTTGCATAACGACCTGGCAGCATCTATTTTATTGTTGTGCACATAATCTCTTATTTGATTCATAAAGTTCATGTCGATATTACTCGAGCGTCTGATGGTAAAAAAACGTTCGAAAAAAATGTAAATGGCAACTACCAGCAATAGCGCAATAGGGATCATGATGGGCCCGCCTTTCATAGCTACTTCAAGGTAGGGCATTGATTGCTCCTGCACCGGAGCAGTAGCTGCAGTATCTGCTGCATTTGCAATTGTATTCAGTTGCAACAAAATGGAATTTATCATCGGCACTTAATTTATTTTATTTTCCAAAATTACCTTTAGTGGATGGTAGGTTTTTTGCCGATAGTTATATTTATTAACAGTGTGATGTTAGTGTGATTGAACGCGGTTAATGCCTGCTTTATTGTTTTCGAAAAGTTGGTTTGACTAAATATTGGTTTACAAACAACTACAGCTTTATGCCACAACGCTCGTTTTTGTTTTCTTAAACAAGAGCATTTTTACGTTTTGAAAACTCAAAACAAATTAGGAAGTGATAGTTGTGATCTTCGTTTCGTAATTGACCAAATCACGAACTATGGTCGGTTACAATTACCCATTTCGAATCAATTTTTTTCCATAACAATGTGTAATAGCCACTTACAGGTTTTTCTTCGCGCTCAAGTTTCCATTTGCCTACAACATAAGCATGTTGTTCGTTTAAAACTTCTACTTTCAAGATTTCAAAACTCAATAGCCCCATTGTTTTTTTATTCGGGTACGATTTTTTATAACGCTCCAGGCAAGGTTTCCATCCATAGGTTATTCCATTGCTACCAATAAAAGCCAGGCTATCATCTTGCCAGTAGCCTATCATAAATTTTTCTAGGTCTCCTTCGTTCCATGATTTTTCCTGCGCTTTCATTATGGCAATTATTTGGTCGCTATCAGATTTGTTTTGTGCATGCACATAGGCTATGCTAACAATAAGAAGGAGCAAGGCAAGTTTGATTTTTTTCATTTCTTTTATTCTTAGTTTAAAATGGAAATTATTCGATGATAACCGATAACTAAATTAGTGCATATCATTTTGAGATTGATTTAAAGTGCAAAGCGAGGTTAATTGCGCCATAGTTTATGAAACCAATATTATGCAATAGATTGATGAAATAGCCTGAAAAAATCATAGTGCTGTCGCGCAACAATTTCCCAGGTATAGGAGCCCGCAACTTTGTTGTAGGAGGCTTGCGACATCAACGCGCGCTTAGATAAAGGTAGATTAATAAAATCCACAATTGACCGATAGAGTTGATCCTGATTGTTTTTTTGAATTAAATATCCATTCGATTTATCAACCTGCGTAGAGGTAGCACCCACATCGCTTACAATTATCGGCATGCTATGTATCATAGCCTCCAGCACCACGGTAGGCATGCCTTCAAACAATGTTGGGAAAACAAAAATGTGGCATTCGCGATATAGTTTTTCGAGCAATAAATCATCAGCAAAACCATGATAAATTACGTTTGGCAATGCATAAGCTGATTTAAGGTTTTCGTACAATGGGCCTTTGCCAACCAGGTTGAATTCGCATTTATGTTGATAGCCATTTTTGTTAAGCTTACTTATAACTTTAAGCAAAACATCAATGCCTTTATTATGCGCAAATCGTCCTACAAATAGAAAGCGCATAACCGGTACCGAATAATCTTTGCTTGCATAAGGCCTATGTGCAACGGCATTCGGAATAGTGATAATTTTTTCTTCCGGCACTCGTGCCTGGGTTACCAATACATCTGAAAGCCCGCCACCTAACGATATAATTTTTGCAGCATATTGAAATATCTTGTTTTGGTAAATGCGCAATGGGTAAGTTGAGATTTTATCACGAAGTGTTAGTCCTTGGTAAGGCTCTAATCCATGCGGATTGATAATGGTTTTATATCCCACCTTTTTAATGCCTGAATACACGGCAAGGCCTTGAGCATAGATGATGTCAGGATTTATTTTTTCAACAATTTCCAACACAGTTTTGGAGTATCTGGCACAATTAAGTGCATATACCTTGGAGTTGAATTTTATATCGATATCATATTCTTTGATAGCCGGATTGTTAAATACCAGTTTATCGGTATGTGGATGAATAACGCTGATTTCTAAATCATATTTACGTGCAAGTTCTTCTATCAGAAGCCTTGAATGACGCTGAATTCCGCCAACGTTTAGTGGAAAAATCCCATCGGTGCAAAAGGCAATATGTAATCTCCGGCTGTCCATATTGAACAAAAAGGCGAAAGTAGAAAGGATTTAACTCATTCACTATCAAAATCAAACCACTGCCCCCGTTTTTAAAGTCAATTCCGTTTTTGCTTATCAACAAATGACAAGTTTTTGGGAAAAAGCAAAAATAATTTTGAAATGATGCAGCTTTTTCGACTATATTTGAATCTTATTGCCATAGACCTAGTTTGTAAACATGCCCCTGCAACAAACAATTGCCTCAGCAATTAGATTTTTTTTGATTGCTGTTATTGCCTTTTTTTCAGGTAATCTGGAGAGTATTGGTCAATGGAAACCTGTGACATCGCTATATGGAGGCAATAATCTTTGCATGGATAAATATGGTGATTTATTAGTTTGCGCTATTGAATATGGGGGAGTTTTTGTATCGACAGATAATGCACAGTCATGGAAAAAAACGGTTGTTCAACCATTGCCTTCATTAAAAACAAAAGCTTGGGCAGCCATAGAAGGTGCTAAAATAATTGTTGCTAACGATGCCAATAGTCTTAACATTGCATTAAGTCAGGATACCGGTAATACATGGCAATATCTTAATTTCAACAAGCAGTTGTATGATTTAGCATTGTTTAAAGGTCGCCTCGTTATTACTGATTTGTACGGGGTGCATACATCTTTTGACAATGGCAGCAGTTGGATAAATGATAGTATTGGTATTGGCCCTTTTTATATTGAAGAGTTTGAAGACCGCATTTATATTATACAACAAAGCACAAACCCGGGGAACCGTATGTATGAAACCAATGATACTTGCCAAACCTGGATTAACCGAAACAGTATTCCGGCTAAGTATGAAACCATTACGAAATCCGGTGATACCATTATTTGTGCTGATAGCTATTCACAAATGTATTTTACTTACAATAATGGTGTAAACTGGAATTCTTATACCATGCCGTTTACGCATATTAATAGTAATAGCGAACTTCACCTCAATGCCGGTATGCTCTATCTTGCCCATGGCGATTCATTGTTTTCATCTATAAATGCTGGCAATACCTGGAATTTTATTAAAGTGTTCAAAGGGTTGTCGGCCACTCAATGCTTGCCTTCGAACGGTGAGTTTTTTATCAGTTCGCAGAATCATGCTGTTGTTAAGTTTTCTTATAATACAATTAACCTGGGAGTATCGGCTCAAGGTATCAATTGCATTTATGTACGCGAAATTCTTTGTGTTAGCGATACCTTTCTTGTAGCAAATGGAAGCAATCTGTTATACCTTTCATTTGATGGTGGAATGAATTGGAATGTGCTTATGCCTGCTAATAATCGCGAATATCTTAATGGACATTTCGCAATGGACTCGAAGCAGATTCTGGCAACTTACAAGCATTACGTTTACAGAACATTTAATTGGGGAACCACGTGGAGTTTAATTGATAGCGTGCCCGGAAAATCAATTATTAATAAAGCCGTTATTCATGGTAATGATGTGTACTATGCAACTACCGGGGGTGTTTATGTTTCCAAAAGCGCAGGGTTGTTTATGACCAAACTTGGTTCCATAACCAAGAATATTCTAAGCATAGATTCGCACAAGAGTTTTATTTACATATCAACCCATAATAAGGTTTACAGAACTGTCGCAGGTGGTACTGGCGTTTGGAAATCTATTGATAATGGCCTGCCGTCTTCTCACAATTTTTATTTTATCGATTCTAACAAAGATAAAGTATACATGGGCGGCAACAAAGGTATATACAGTTGCACTACACCTGATACCTTCTGGTCGTTTACTGGAATGAAAGGACAAAATGTATTTGACTTGTATGGCAGAAACGATGAGATTTTTGCTTCGTCCGGTAACCGTAAAATTACCTTGTTACCAGATACCATAGGAGGCAAATGGCAGGAAATTAATTATGGAATAACGAATAGCATTTTTACTACCTATCAGATTGCGGCTGGCGAAAATACTTTGATGATGGCTGGGGGATATTTTACACGGGGTGTTTATATTCGTAACATATGGGATGTGATTCCTACTTCAATTGTTTCGTATGCCTATCAGAGTAATTCGTTGATGTGCTATCCTAATCCTACCAATGGAGAAATTACTGTTATGCTTAAGCCTGTTAATAGTGAAGGCCTAATTACAGTGTTAGATATACATGGAAGATATATTATTACCAGGGAGGTAAAAGCCAACTACGCCAATTCAATAGATCTTGACTTAAGCCATCTTGCTTCGGGAGTTTACAAAGTTATTTACACTGCTGACCAAGTGCAGCAAACAGCCAACGTACATATTCTAAAGTAAAGGCAGTTAACTTTCGTTAATTATTTTCGTCCATTCAAACCTACGCTATTAGTACTTGTTTGTTTCTTTATTTTCAACTAAGTGTTTGTCAGTATCCAATTCAAATTGCAATGGTCACACCTACTGAGCAATTGAGATGGACAATACTATCAATAAAGATGGTGATCGGAAAATTGGCTTTAAGGGGGGGGGGGGGGGGGGGGGGGGGGGGGGGGGGGTCCCTTTCATTAAGTAGATAAAACAAGTTGTTGAATCTAAAACAGGCTCAAATATTGAACGTTGGTTTAGCAGTAAAAAATTACAGCTGCAACCTAGCTAAGCGAAAATTTTAGGAAGAGATACTGAGGACTAAAATTACCTAATCTTGAAATAACAGTAAGTGAAAAATGCCAAACTATTTTTTTGCAAAGGTCAACAACCTTCTTACACTATTGAATTACTTTCATCAAAGTAAATCAACCTATAATGCAAAATTCAATAACAGGAATTGAATTTTTAGTTTTTTATAATGCGCTTGCTGAAATGATTGTTACCAGCAACTACCGAAATACCATAAATACCTGAAGGCAGCGTTTGGATATCTAATTTTAATATGTTGCTTGCGGTTTCAGTTTCTGACTTAATGATTTTTCCGGTTAAGTCATAAAGCGAAATGTTTATGATGCCTTTTATATTTTCAGGAATAGAAATGAAAATTTCCTCGTTGGCAGGATTAGGAAAAACCACAATATCACTTTTTGATAAGGCTTCATTGATTCCTGTAAATAGTTGTAATGGGAAAGTAAATCCATCAGGCATGGTACACCACAAACCAAATGGAAAACCATTTTGGTTAACACTTGGATTGTTGTATCCAGTTGTATAAAGTACTCCACTCATTCCACCAAAGGCTTGAAAGTCGGCTATAAAAGTTGCAAAAGCAGTAGTGCTATTCCAGGGAGTAGCATCAAATAAATACTGTCCTGCCGGCAATGACACATAGTTATCTACATCACTATATTTAATATCATTATTTAAAATAGTAATTGATTGAGCTGCAATATCAATAGCGCCTAAGTCGGTAGTAGCGTGCAAAGTGCGGAAATCAAAATTTCCTGCTTGAGTCGATTTTTCGCGAAACCCATCATGTAACCAAACATCAAAAGCTATTGTACGTCCATCGGGGTTTAATGCAAAATTACTGGTATCAACCATCCCGCTTGCCATGGCAACATATGACTTGCCATTTTCAAGAGTAACCTTTCGGTTTAAAAAAATATCATTGCTATCTACACTGTTTTTAGGTGCTATTCCAACTTCAAACTCAACATTTGCAGCTAATGCAATAAAAGGGGTAGCAGAGTGATAGGGGAAATTATCTACCAGAAGCAAGGTTTTGTTTATGTAAATATCAACGCTATCTAAGCTTGGATCTGACGAATTATGAATAACCTGTATTTTAGCTTCAGCTATTTCGGGCAAAGGAATTACGGTGCCATTAGGAAAAACTAACCAAAGACCCAACGGTTCACTTTGTCCGGGTGCCGTGTTGTCTATAAAGCCGGATGCAATTATAATTACAGCCTGACCACCTAGTGCAGTAATATCAGCTTCAAAAGATTTTAGAATAGAATTGTTATTGTTCTCAGGAGTTATATCAAGAATGTAACGTGCTGTATCGAGCGAATTATATCCGCTAAAGCTTCCATATTTAATATCGTTTACCAACACCGAAAAACTGCGGGGTAAAACATCAACCCCAGCTGCATCGGTAACCCCATGAAATACATTAACATCAAGTTTTGCCGGATCTATTCCCAATTCGCGGGCATCATTTATACGATAAGCTGCCAACGAAATGTTGTAGCCGTTTGGGTTTGGATTGAACGTGCCAGGATTAATTAATCCTGATACTACCACTGCATAATTTTTTGCTGCATCAAATGTTATTTGAATATTTTTTACAGTATCTAAAACCGAAGTACTGTTTGCAGGGGCAATACCAATATTGGTTAATAAGGCTGCACCTAGGTCAGTAAATGGCGTGGCGGTATGATAACCAAAGTTATCATATGCAAGTATGCTGTTAACATACACATCAACTTGTGCTGCTGCAGGATCAGAAGCATTATGTATCAATTGTACTTTTGCAACTTGTCCTGTATATATGGGCAGCTTAACTACATTTCCTGCCGGGGTTGCCATATATAAACCAAAGGCATTGTTTGCTTGATTTGGTGCTAGTGTATCCATAAAGCCGGAGGCAAACACAGTTACACCATTATTCGTATAAGGATTAAGGTCAGCAATATAGGATTCATAGATGTTTGATGAGTTGGCACCTTCGGTTACATCTATTACATACGTATTTGGTGCAACCGATACGTAACCTGATGTATCTCCAAAACTAAGATTATCGGCAAGGTTGCCTATAGTACCTATCATGTCTAAATTGTAACCATCTGTGCTTCCATGAATGGCAGTAACATCAACATTGCCAAGAACTAACGATGCTATACGTGCTTCGTTTTTTCTTATTAATTGAATAGTGGTGCTTTTTCCATCGGGATTAGGAGCATAATTAGCAGGGTTAATTACTCCACCCAGCATCACTGTATAGTTTCCTTCAGGAAGATTCAAGGGGAAATTTCTAAACGTGTCGGCAACACTATTGCTGTTGCCATATCCTAAACCCAAATTAATATCAAAATCGGCAGGCAGGTCAAGATAGGTACTTGCATTACGATAGCCGATATTATTTAATATGCGTTCCCCATTGATGTATATATCAGCTACTGGCAAACTCAAAGCAGGACTATTGTGAATGAATTGAAAATTGGCTTTTTTCATAATAGGAATTTCGGTCACTGTTCCATTGCTTAGTACCATAAACAAGCCTAGAGGTGCGCCATTTTCATTTATTGATGGATTGCGAAAACCGGATGTAAAAATTATTGCTGCTGAACCAACGTAAGGTGATAAATCGCTAAGTGCAGAATAAAAAGGAGTTTTGGTAGTCAGATAAAAAGCAAAATCAAAAACCATTTTGCCAGGCACGAAAGATATATAAGGTGTAACGTCTTTATAAATAAAGTCATTAGCAAGTTGAGTTTGATAGCGCGAATATGCATCGGAACGCGAAACATCCGTGCAGCCTTGATATAAGATTATATCCATTTCGTTAGCATTTAAAGCCTGGTTGCGCAATCCTGTTACAAGGTCTACCTTCAATCCTATTCCTACAAAATTCGTATTTGGAGCATATTTGTTAAGGTGATAAACACCATTGATAAACGCGGCAACGCGGTCATTTGCAGTTAAGGTAATAGTGCTTTGCTTAATGGTGTCGTTAACAGAGGTGCTATTATCGTATGCTATACCAATATCAATTGCAACTCCCGATGAAACCTGGAAAAATGGAGTAGCCGAACGATACGCAAGGTTGTCGTAAGCTAATACCCCATCTACGTAAACATCAATTGAGGCTAAATCAACATCGCCTGAGTTATGCACTATTTGCAAGTTTGCTTGTGAATATAAGGTGCCCGAAGCGAATAAAAAAAGAAGTGCGTTCAGTAAGATTTTGTTTTTCATTTTGTGTTTGATATTTTCAATTATAATTTAAATTCAGGTTTCGATTTCGGTTTGTTTAAGCTAAAATTGCTTAAATCAAAATGTGTTAAGCTATCGGTTTATAGGTTTATTTTGGAACCGCGAATATCCTACAAATAGCGGAAAATAAAAAGTATTGGTGAAATTTATTGCATATATTTGTGTTATCAATTCATGCAACAGTTAAAACTATTTAGGTTGTCCAAACTAATCCTGCTACTTTGCCTTATAATAGCGGTAAGTAGTTGTAAGTTATTTAAGAAAAAATGTGATTGCCCTAAATTTGGTCATCAAAAACCATCAGAAATTAATCGGCATAGTTAGCTCATTAATGTTGGCAAGAGTTTTCAGTATCAAAACTTGAAATGGCAAATTTTTGTGTAAGCATTAGTTTTTTGCCATCAGTCACCCTTACTATATACAATCCATCACTACAATTATGCAAATGCATGTCATGCGTGTTAAGGCCTTCGGTTAACCGAACATTGGGATTATGTTCTATTATTTTACCCTGCAAGTCGAAAACATCAATAGTTGCATCCACATCCTTCTCTGTTGTAATTTTCAATGTCTTATGATGCGATTCGCCATTAGGTAAAACAGCAAGTTGTAAGTTTTTTTCGTTCATCAGTGTTGTCCATGAACGACTGCTGCTGCTTCCAAATACAATAGGATTGCTGCATACATATATTTTTCCTGTATTGTCAGTAACAGTTACTCTAACAAATGACTCTTGCGACCGGTCTATCATAGGTGGGTTGTTAGGATTAAACACAACATCTTTGGCCAGATAAGTTACATTTATTCCAGATTGAATTAAGCCATGCGTATATCTAAAAGTTGATCCCTGAAGTGGGGTTGTCATTACCACATTCAATGGAGCCGTTATAGGATTTAAACCTACAAAACGATCGCCCATATAGGCGCTATCTATATTAAAATAAAAGTTCCCATCCCACTTAATACTGTTACCAAAATATAACCGGCCTTCTTTCATATTCCTTATTAAATCTTCGGATGCATTGGTTTCGCTCCATACCCATGTATTTAAAGGGTTTTCATTGTCGAACCAGTTGCCTCCATGGCGGTCTCCTACCGCATTTGCGTATAAAAATAATCCGTTTGCAGTTAACTTGTCCCAAAGGCTTATGTGATGCGCTAAATCGCATTGTCCTCTAGCTTCATAACCAACTTCCATTAAGTCACAATCAAAGGCATTTACACTCAGTATGTAATTGGCAGTTTGATCGGTATACGTGTCTTGCCAGGAATTCTGTCGCACGGTGAGCCTTGCAGTGCCAAATGGATGGTTGTAGCATGTAATCCCACCGGCATCTTTCACTTTACTTGTAAATGCATTTACGGTGCTTGATTTATATAAAGTGCTGTCATGCATGAATTTCTGGTTGCTTACACTGTCAGCAACAAAACCATTGAAATGTGTTTTGCTATTATTCAAATAAGTAAATGAAAACTCCGATCCAAAATAATTCTTTACCGGGTATTCGCTATCGTATTTATTGCCAAATGTTTGAATAGCATCCCATTGAAATATGCTTGACTTGCGAGTTGCACTTATTGCCATATCGCTAAATTCGGCACTTACTGCCATACCACTTTTAGCTTCAACACGAGGACGATAGTCGCTTATTACATTATCAAACCCATCTTTAAGATAAGGTGCCAGAACACTAAAATCAACGGTGATTGAGGTGAGTACTCCATTACTGATTGGTCTGTTTACAATCACTGTCATACTATCATTGGTATAGGTTGCTGAGGGCAAACCCGCAGGAATAAAATTAAATATCACTTGTTGTTGCTGATTGTTGCCATTGTAATTGTGATAGTTTAAAGGAATGATGAATTGAACTTTGGTATTGATGGTGCTTGTAAGGCCACTTACCTTTACTTTGAAGCTAAATAGGGGGTAGCTTGATAATGGCCTTACCCATAAATTTGTGCCGGTAAGTAAGCCATCTTTTGAACGTGGAAATCCTTCGAGATAACATTTATTTCCAGATAAATCAGAATTAATACCCATGGTAAGTTTCGTGCCCGAACCCGCTATGTTATAAGTGCCAGTTCCTATAAAGTTATTAAACTCCCATCTGTTTGGTGTTTGGCCATTATTAGAACTTAAGCCGGTAATCTGAAATGTGGAGCTTTTAAAAACTGCATTTGCAAAGCTAAAAGTAGCCGTTTTATATTGATGATAAGAGTGCATATGTTCGCTCCACCAAACAACATCTGTATTGGTTTGGCTCGCATAGTAGTTGTGAAACTGCATGGACCCTGGTAAATCATTCCCATTATGATTACTAATTCCATGAATATGCATTTGCACACAAAACGGATTTTTGATTGAATAAGGATTTTGGCAATAGCAAAATATATGTATAGCAAATAGCAAAGTTGCTAATGTAACTTTCTTTTTAAGCATAGATGATAAGTTATTCGATGTGGCGCCAAAAATATAAATTAAGTTTATTGCTCAACTACCTTTAAATGCACAATTTCTATCTTTATTTTGACTAAATATATTCAAAGAATTTCAAAAAACGCACCGCTGTTAGTGCCTACATGGAGTTGCGGGATTATGTCGCGCAATGGTCATCTTTGTTGAGGCTTCGTAAGCGGCTGATTTGTAATGCACTAGGTAAATGCCTTCGATAATATTTTGCAATGACATTTCAATTTGACTGGTTCCTTTTGGGACATCTAAGTTGTTTATTCTAAACACCTCTTTGCCTTGCAAATCTACAATTGAAACATCCGCTTTTTCTTCAATTATTGAATTTATAGTAAGGGTCTTATTATTTACATCTACCGTTGGCTGTACCGAAATCTCTACCGCTACATGAGATGTTGCACAGTTTCTATCTGGTAGTTCATTAAAATAAATTATCGGATTAGAAACCAGGTAAACTTCGCCTGTATTATCTGTTACTGTAACATAAACAAATCCGGGTTGCGATCTATCAATAACAGGTAGTTGGTTTAATGTAAATGTTGAGTCTTTGGCAAAGTACTTTACATTTAATCCCGGTTTTATTTTACCATGTGTGTATTTAAAAGTAGAACCAGGCAATGCGTTGGTAATAATCACTTCCAACGTGTCAGGGTTATTTTTGTACGATATGTTTTTATCTCCCATAAAGTTGTTTCCAATCTTTATATAGAATCGTCCATCATACTTAATATTATTGCCAAAAAACATTCTGCCTTTTTTTATACTTGATATCAGATTTTCAGAAGTTCTGTCGATGCTGAATATCCACGTGCTTAAAGGATTCTCATTGTCAAACCAATTACCACCATGACGGTCACCTACTGCATTTGCATACATAAAGAGTTCATTGGCATTCAATTTATCCCAAAGTTGAATGTGATGGGCAAGGTCGCAATACCCGCGCGATATATATCCAATCTCAATCATATCACAATCATTGCCATTTACGCTTAATATATAATTGGCAAAAACATTAACCAGCGAGTCTTGCTGTACATCAGAAAGTACATTGTATCGCGCTGCGCCAAATGGATGATTATAACTTACAACTCCACCAGCATTTTTTATTAAGGAAATAAACGAGGAAGCCGTACTGGCATTATACACGGTGCTATCATGCATAAAATCTGCATTGGCTGCACTTTCAGGTACAAACCCATTAAAGTGTATATAATTGTTTTGAACAAAATTAAAAGAAAACTCAGAGCCGAAATAATTTTGCACCGCATATTGTGTCTTGTAATTATTGCCTAGTTGTTTTAGCCCATTCCATTGAAAGGTGTGACTTTTTTTATTCGAAGTAATTTGGATGGCGCTGAAACTTGCCGAAACCGTATCTTTATTTTTTGCTTCTACTAAAAGTCTATAATCGCCAATTGTATTGTCTTTGCCATTCTTAAGATATGCCGCCATGCTTGCCATATTAATGGTGATGGTTGTATCTATGTTGTTTCTGACAGGTACATTAACGGTTACCGTATTACTATCCGTGCTCAGGCTATAAGTGCCAGCTGCTCTGATGAAATTATAAACAACCTTTTGCCTTTTGGCGCTGCCATCGTAATGGTGATAACTAAGATAGACTATCAATTTTATTTTGGTAGAGGTTGTGGCATTAAGCCCACTTGGCTTAATGTTAAAAGTTATAACAGGTTCTGATAAAAGTGTACGACCAAACTCATTGGTGCCTGTTAACGGCCCATTTCCACCACGTGGAAATGCCTCCATAAAACAGCGCTTGGTTCCGCTCTCGGCACGTAACGCTAAGTTAATTTTTGTGCCTGATGCGCTTACGTTGTAAGTGCTTCCACCTATATATTTGTTAAACTTCCATCTATCAGGAAAACTGGCCGTAGGTGCTGTTAGCCCTTGCAGCTCAAAGGCGTTGCTGTTAAAGGTTGCTCCGCTAAAGTTAAATAAACTGGTATTGTACTGATGATAAGCATGCATATGATCGCTCCACCATATTACATTGGTATTGGTTTGAGTGGCATAGTAGTTATGATATTGCATACTGCCAGGTAAATTATTGCCATTGTGATTGCTTATTCCATGAATATGCATTTGTACGCAATTCGATTTAAGATTAGTGAATGGGTTTTGCGAATGCAAAACGCAACTATTATAAGCAATCGCTAATATAACTAAACTGGCTTTTTTCATTGGTTTGATACAAAATTTAAGTTGCTGCTAATTTAGATATAAATTGCGGTTCAATGCAGCTATGTGCAATATTGCGTATGCATACCAATTGCTGATTTCCTGAAAAATGACAGTTTTATTTATTTTTATGAAAGCATCTACGTCATAGTATTTACATTTGACCACCTATAAATATTTTGTGTGGCGCTGCATATCGATCAAATAAAAAAACCAATTGAAAAGGAAATGCTTGATTTTGAAAAAAAATTCAAGCTTGCTATGCAGAGCAAAGCGCCATTGCTGGATAAGATTATGCATTACATCGTGCAGCGCAAAGGCAAACAAGTTCGCCCTATGTTTGTATTTCTTACTGCGGGAATGTGCGGAGGCATTAACGAATCTACCTTTGATGGTGCATCACTTATCGAGTTGTTGCATACCGCTACCCTGGTGCACGATGATGTGGTAGATGACAGCAACATGCGCAGAGGTTTTTTTTCTATCAATGCATTATGGAAAAATAAAATTGCTGTGCTCGTGGGCGATTATTTGCTTGCCAAAGGATTGCTTCTTAGTGTTGAGCGTAAGCATTTTCATTTGCTAGAAATTGTTAGCAATGCTGTGCGCATGATGAGCGAGGGCGAACTCCTTCAACTTGAAAAAGCACGCAATCTGGATATTGACGAAGAAGTGTATTACACCATCATTAAAAATAAAACGGCTTCACTTATAGCTTCCTGCTGCGCCATTGGCGCAGCAAGTGCACAGAAGGAGAACCCTGAACTTATTGAGCGTATGCGCGAGCTTGGCGAAACCATTGGTATGGCTTTTCAGATAAAAGATGATATGTTTGATTATGAAAAAACTAATAAAACAGGGAAGCCGGTGGGTATCGATATTAAGGAACGAAAAATGACCTTGCCGCTAATTTATACCTTGAATAAAGTGCCACGCACCACCCGCAAACACTTAATTAATATTGTGAAAAATCACAATACCGATGCCACTAAGGTTGAAGCCGTAATAAACGAAGTAATGCAAAGTGGAGGTTTCGATTATTCGGTAAATAAGATGAATGTGTTTACGACCAAAGCAAAATCTATACTCCATGCTTTTCCCGAGTCAGAATACAAAAACTCGCTAATCAACCTAATTGATTTTACCATTATGCGTACGGTATAAAATTTATTCCGATACATTTGCGTTACACATGATGAAAGAGAAGGAAATGAAATTTAAAGCTATTATAGTCTTATCAAGTATTTTGGTTTTGCTTTTTTTACATGCTTCATTATGTGCTCAATCATTTAATATTTCGCCACAGGCTTATGATGATGATGGATTTGAATTTATGCGCGTATTAGGCAGTACCAGCAATGGAGTATATGTATTGCAAAGTAATATTTCGCTTGATAAAGGTTATAATCGCCTTGGTTTTAAGTTGCGCAAAAGCAGGGTGGTGTTTTTTAATTTTGATGCAAAGGAAAAGTGGCGATTGCCCATTGATATCGAATTTGAAAACAGTACCCTTATGGGTATAGAATTATTTAACAACCAGCTTGTGCTGGCTTATACCCAAGAGTTGAAGAATGACAATTATCGAATCAACTTTCACCTTATAAATGACAAAGGCAAAATAAATAAAGATACGCTCCATCGCTTACAAGTTACCCTTGCAGATAGCCGTGCCATTGACCGAATTTTACTAACACGTTCCTCCGGCAATAATTATTTTGTTGTTTCATTACAGGCTTTCGAGCGCAGCAATCAAACCTTTCACTTCTATGTGTGTGATACAGGATTGCAACAATTTTCTCATCATACCATTGCTATCGGACTCGATGAGTCACATTATATCCCCGATGCATTTGATGTTTCCAATTTTGGCGATGTGGTGTTAACAGGTGTTGAAAGCCAGAACAAACGAATTCGTGATGATCGAATGAATGATAGTGCAAAGTATGTTTTGCATATTTCTCCTGCAGGAGGAGATAATAGTATTGCTTATGAATTTGTTGCAGCGAGTAAAGTTATTCACGAAGCATCAGTAACTTTTGATAACAAAAACAGGCAAGTAGTTGTGGTTGGCTTGTATGTTGAATCCACTGGTGAAAGTGCAAGCGGTGTAGCCTTAGGCAGATTTTCAGTAACCACTCCTGCACCGGTACAAATCACTTGCGCCCGGTATATTGAAAATCCACTAGCTGCAAGAAGCCGCGAAGAAGGCATAGGTCAATTTACGATTGATAAAATAATATTACGCAACGATGGTGGCGCTCTCCTAATCGCTGAAAATTTCTTTAAAGAAGAATTTCAGTATTACGATTATTTTACGCAAACCTTCCAACATCGTTTCGAGTATCATTACGATAATGTGGCCATTGTATCCATTAACAAAGATGGAAGTATTGACTGGGCGCGGAAAGTAAAAAAGGAACAAAACAGCACCAACGATGGGGGAGTGTATCTCTCATATGCTACTGCTAATAGCTTTGGTAAGATAATGATTTATTACAATCGCGATTGGGTTCGCAATAATGAAGTAATTGGTGCAACCATCAATAATATCGGAGAACTTGCCGATACGGATGTTTTTAGGGGCATAGACAAGGTGTTGATTTTGCCACGCGAATCAAAGCAGGTAAGTATTGATCAGGTAGCTGTGCCAATCATTGAAAAGAAAAAACTAAAGCTTGCCATTGTAACATTTGAATGAATGCATTACAAAAACTACTTGCTTATTTAAGCTATTGTCGCAAAGCAAATGGAATTCATGCGGCACAAAGCAAATTTATTTACAATTTTCTTCAAGCTGTTTTTTACGATCATAATCCGTATCCCGATTTTGAATTAATTGAGCATGCACGTAAGCAGATGTTATGTAACGCTGCGAGGATAAATGGAAAAAGTATTGGAGCTACTCCCGGAAAAGATTTAGGCAGCGTAAGTCAACTGGTAAGCCGCACTGCCAAGCCCCAAAAATATGGTCGCTTACTTTATAACCTGATGCAATACGTAGCTCCTGCAACCGTGGTGGAACTTGGCACCGGAGCAGGCATTAGTACTTTTTATTTGGCTGCAGCACGCCCCCTTGCATCCGTTATTACGATAGAAGGAGTTAAAGAAATTCAGCAAATTGCAATTGAATATGCTCACCGTCTATCATTGCATAATATTACTTTTATACATAATGATTTTGATATAGCCCTTCCAAAATTGATGCAGGAAACGCGTACAGTGGACCTTGCATTTATTGATGGTAATCACACTTGTAAGGCTACCCTGCATTACTTCGATTTATTGCTAAGTAAAAAAAATGAAAAGAGCATATTTGTTTTTGATGATATTAACTGGAGTAAGGATATGCAACAATCATGGAAAATTATTAAAGCACATGAACAAGTAACTTTGTGTATTGAATGTTTTCAAATGGGAATGGTGTTTTTTGACAAAGCACTAAGCAAGCAGGTTTTTACTGTTCGCTATTAATGTTAAATAAAAAGTGCTACGCTCCCATGTTTACAATACAGTCAAATTCATCTTTTGCTAAAGGCATTACAGATAATCTTCCAATTCGTACAAGCGCAATATTTTGTAATTTTTTCTCTGCTTTTATTTTTGATAGCGGTACACTGTTTTTTAATTTTTTATGTGATGTAAGTTCTACCGCTACCCATTTACCTTCATTATCTGTTGGGTCAGGAAAGGCAGTACGTACAACTTTTGCAATGCCCACAACTTCCGTAGCATCCATGCTGTGGTAATATAAAACCAAATCATTTTTTTGCATACCATTAAGATGAATGCGTGCTGCATAATTGCGCACTCCATCCCACACCGTGCATCCATCGGCAGCAAGTTGATCATAACTATATACACTTGGTTCAGACTTTACAAGCCAATGTTTGAGTGCCATTAAAATTAATTTTACGTTACAGTTTTCTAAAATAGCCTTGAAAAAAATCTCCGCCAAAAAGTGATTGTACTTTTTCGGGCTTGTCGCTAAAGAATTCATCACATGCGGGCTTCACGCCTTTATTGATGTTCCAGAGCGAAGGGTTGTTAGTTTCTGCATAATCAACCAACACACAAACTGCATTAGTACTCATACGTGGATATACATGTTGAAGCAAATGCTTAATAACATTTTTATGATCGTCAGGATTACCTCCAAAGCCACAGTCAATATTTGCAAAGCAAATGCTATCAGGTAATTGAGCCGGAATAGTTTTGTAGAAATCTCCTTCGTGCAAATGCGGCATTGCTATATTGTATTTTTTAAAACTGTCTACGAATGCTTGTTTTGCATCTTTTTCGCCTAGTGCAGAATAAAAACTATCGTAAGCATGCAATTGCACCTGTGGATTATAATGCTCAATTATTTTTTTGAGCAATACTGTTGTCTGTCCATTGAAACAGCCAAGGTCGCACACATCTCCAGGCACATTAAATATCAGATTGCTACTGAGCAAATGAAAAAGATTCATGCGCATTTCGCGGGTGGTCATTTCACCGTACTGGCAAGGATGCTTAAGCTGCATCTTCGAATTCATAGCACCCAGCACCTTATTTGCCAATTGCATTTTTCTGCTGCCCTTGCCATTCCAATTGAACATCGTTGCTATCACATTGCCATCCATTGGATTGGTGCGAGTCGTTCTCGTATCAGTCATCATATTATCTAATAAATAATTGTTTTATCATCATACATCAAAGGAAATGATTTTATCATTTCGTACGGTCAATGATTTATGCAAAAAATAATTGAGTTATTAACGCTGCATTATTACAACACGGCCTTGTTTAGTTCCTGTTTTGGTTACACCACGCATGGTATAAACTCCGGTTGGTTGATTACTTAAATTTATAGATAGGATATTTAAAATTGTTGACAGCCCTTGCGCTTGCCATACCACCCTGCCTTGATTATCATAGATTGTAACCTCAGAAAAATTTTCGCCTTTAATAGTAAAATGGCCATCCGTTGGGTTTGGAAAAACTATCATATCATTCTCTCCTAACTCCTGCAAGTCAGCAGCAATAGTAGTAGATGCTGCATTTAATATTTTTCCGGTTGAATAGTCTTGCACCCATGCTATCATGTTTATTTTGGTTTCGTCATATGCCAGAGGCAATGTATAAGTAAAGGTGTGCGTATATATGCTATCAGCTTTAGGATTAAGAGGCAGGCTGTTAGCCTGCCCATCAAAATCTCCGAGTAAGGCGCGAGCCACATGGTGATATTGCATTTGCGAGGCTGGCACCGGATTGCTATCAAGTTGCCAATTGTGACCCGCTCCTACGAGTGGCTGGTTTTGCGACATAAAACTATAGTAATTCACTTGCGCATAACCTTGAGTAAGGGCTGTTACTTCATTTTCTGTAATAGCAGCATTAAACCGATAGTCACCATCAAGCGAAATAGTAAATTTAGAATGTACATTCATGGTAACAATTCGTAACGAAGCATTGTAATTAGTTGTCATCCAAACTTCGCAGTAAGGGGTGTCGGTAATGTGTTTGTTGTAGTAGGTCAAAAAATCAGAAGGATCAATATCCAGATCATTGCGATCTACCATGCCACTGGGTATATTGGTTATAAGCGGTAAGAAAGCAGAGTCGTAACCCTGCACTACCATTGGGTCGCCATTATGCACAGCAATAGGAAATGCAGTTGCCGGAAATTGAGTGCCTAAGTTGTACATAGCCACTATGCCCTTAGGGCAATAGCCACACCAAGTGCCTGTTAATTCTTCAAACACAATTTTTTTTGGTGCCAGGTAACTGAAAGTGTAAATGGTATCATGTAACGTATCGTCTGCTTGCACCAAATCGCCTGCAAGTTCTATCCAGCACGTGATAGGATTTATTTGCGCATCGTATATGGTTACCGGTATAATATGTGAAATATTCAAATAGGTACCGGGCAAAATATTCAAGCTAAATTTTTGATCGCTAAGTGTAAGGCTATTATATTTATATTTAATAGTAATAGAGTCTATCGTGTTTATTCCTGCATTGTAAATTTTCCATGTAGTAGTTTCATTGGTCGGTATCAATGCGCTGTTTACAAGGTCTAGTTTTTCTAATGCTGCCTGCCACTGTGGTTGTGTACCTTGTATAAATTCGTAATAGGTATTGTCTGTAATAAAAATGCCGCTGCCTGTGGTGCCATTAATTAATGGCGAACCCGCTACACTTATGGCCGTGTTGGAATTAATCTGCAAGCCAACCGTTAATTCTTGTGCGCATCCTCCATTGCGTTGATCAACAATAAAAATTTTATTTGTTGTTTCTTCCAGCACAATGGACCAAAAAACATAACAGCCATTTGCATTGGATGTATATGAGTTGAATGAAATCCAATGTTGTCTATTAGGTGTGGTACCTAATGTGCGTGTTACAATTTTATCATTGCTGCCTGTGCCGGCTATACCCCATAAGCATATAGCATTATCAGGAATTAATGCAGATGGCAATGTTGAATTTTGATAGGATGGTGCAGTCATTAAAGTAAGTGTATCAAAACTAACTATGCCAGATGTGGATACGATGTAAGAGCCAAAAGATGTTCCATTAAATATAAAATTAAATGGAAGAGGTTGTATTGATGACCAGGCAGGTGTAGCAGCATTTCCATTATGTATAGATAACCATGCTGGATGTAGCCCAAAGCCATACAAATTTTCGTTTTCGTTGTTGACCAAACCCGGATTTTGACCTGTATTAATATGTGGCAAATAGTAATATTGCGCCATGGTGCTTTGCACCATGCACACAAAAAGGAAAAACAAAAACCGTGGTTTCATGAAAATCAAAGATACGAAATAATTGGTTTGAAAAACAGGAAGCGAGTCTTAAACGGAGTGGATATTGATTTAAAATAAAATTTATTTTTTATCTTGTCATGAAATAAGGCCATAGCAAAAATTTGAATTTATTTAACAAGGAGTATAAGCACAAAGCGAAGAAGAATAAGGAATGGTTTTGTTCGAAAAGGTTTGTGAAGATATTACTTAGGAAAAGTTTTCTGTTTAAAACTTTACTTGACATAAATAGATTTTTTTGTAAATAACTTTTTTATCTTTGGAATAATAAAGTTCCTCTATTTTAAAACAATTTAAAACTTTATCGCTATGGAAAATTCAACAATTGGCCAAACAAAGGTTTTGGCCTATACATTTTTATTAGATACTGAAAACGGGCTGAACCAACAGGCAACAGGCAACAGGCAACAGGCAACAGGCAATTAAAAATAATTTTTAACATAAAGGCTCGTGATTAATATCATGAGCCTTTTTTATATTTAATAATTAAAATGAAATTTCTTTTCTCATGTTAGTATTATTAGTTGGCTTCCAGCAATTATGCATATCGCAATTAAGCAATAAATGGATTTTGGGATATGAGAGTTGGGGTGGGAGCCCATTTGGAAATGTAAACATGGATTTTAGCAACCACCATTTTGATTCGGCATATTTTTTTTATCGCGATATGAATTTCGAATTTGCTAATGCCAGTATATGCGATAGCAATGGTACACTTTTGTTTTATACCAATGGTGTATACATTGCCAATGCCCAAGATGATACTATGCTAAATGGCAGCGGTCTCAACCCAAGCTGGTACACAACTCAATGGAATTATTATGGGTTAAAAATTCCACAAGCCGACTTAATAATTACAAAACCTGGTAGTGATAGTTTGTATTATTTGTTTCACGAAACCAACGATATTGATATTTTTTATAGACCAAATTTTTTATACTATTCCATTATAAATATTAAAAGTGATAGTGGTGAGGGTGAGGTGATAGTAAAGAATAATATTTTAATATCGGACACATTAGTTTCTGGATGCCTCACTGCAACCAAACATGCCAATGGCCGCGATTGGTGGCTTGTTGCACCAGAGTACGGCAACGATGGTGGTTATTATGTTTTGCTAATAACACCAGATACTATTATTGTAAATCATCAAAATTTTTATTTGAATCATTTAGGAATTGGCCAAGCTTGTTTTTCGCCTGATGGTAGTAAATATATTTGGAATCAAACTTGGGATCACACATATTTTTATGATTTTGATAGATGTACTGGTTTACTAAGTAATCCTCAATACTATTTGTATATAGATAGCTTTTATTGGATAGGTAGTTCTACTTCACCTAATTCAAGATATGGCTATGTTTCACACGGCCCATACATATTCCAATTCGATTTGCAGGCAAGCAACATGGCAGCCAGTCTTGATACGGTTGCTGTAAACGATGGTTTTTATGACCCTAACCCACCGTGGCCAACCTCTTTTGTATTGCATCAACTTGGCCCCGCTGGTAAAATATATATTAGTACTGGTAATGCTACTTTCTCTTTACATGTAATAGACCAACCAGATAGTGCAGATACCTTATGCAATGTTTTACAACATTCCTTGTCGCTTGGTAGGTTTAATGTTACTATACCCAATTTTCCAAATTATGATTTGGGGCCTTTGGCGGGGAGTCCTTGCGATACGCTTGGGTTAAACCTCACCCCAGCCCTCTCCAAAGGAGAGGGAGCAATACGACTTGCGCCCAATCCTGCCAATAATTCTTTTTACATAAAGTATGATATTCCTACAAATGAGAATTTACTTTTTGTGCTGTACGATAGTTATGGTAAAGAAGTTATGCGCAAAAATTTGTATGGGAGTTTTAAAAATTTGTTGGTGCATACGGAGCAATTGGATAATGGTATTTATTTTTGGCGGGTGGTATCTGATAATAACTCCAAAAGCCAGCCGAGCATAGGTAAGCCCCTTCAGGGGTTTGGGGTGTATTGTGCGAGCGGAAAAATTGTTATCTTGCACTAAGGAAAATATGAAATGATGCCATTTAATTCTTTAAGAAAAACCTTTTTGCACGTAACGTATATTGTTACCGTTGTGTTTTGTTTTCAATTTGAAATTGATGCACAGAATAAACTTCAAACAAAACTTTTAATTCAAGACGTTTCACAAGCGCAACAAAATATGCACAAAATGATGGGCACAAAAACTGAATCCATAGCGGGTGGTGAAAACACCAACCGAAGGCAAATGTTTAATCATTACACTTCTATTTTGTATTTATTCTATGCATATTTTTAGTCAAGGTAGAAGTAATTATTGGCCATTGGGATATGCCAGCTACTCAGTAGATACAAATTTAGGTGGCATGACTGTTGAATACCCTAATAATTCGTTTTATTTATACAAGCACCCACGTTGGCTATATGCTAGCCGAGCAAATGCAGCCATAAGCAACGATACGGGAGCCATTCTTTTTTATACAAATGGTGTTTATGTAGCAAATGCAAAAGATGACACAATGAAAAATGGAAGTGGGCTAAACCCAAGTGCCTATACAAATACTTATTATATCGGTGGATTATTTATTCCACAGGGCAATATTATTATTCCCAAACCCAATAGTGATAGTTTGTATTTTTTGTTTCATGAAACCATTGATTTTCCGCTGCCTTTAAATAGGCCAAGATACCTTTATTGTAGTACTATAGATATGTCATTAGATGCCAACAGGGGCGAAGTCATTATTAAAAATGAAATATTAATCGATGATACATTATTTGTTGGAGGAATTACAGCCTGTAAGCATGCCAATGGACGCGATTGGTGGGTTTTAGTGCCTGAAAGTAGAAATCAACTGCAATTGGGGTACTATGTTTTGAATATACAGCCAGACACTATAATCATTGCAAGTCATTTAAATTTTCCAGTAGATAGTGCACAAATAGGCCAAGCATGTTTTTCGCCAGATGGCAGCAAACTTATTTTAAGCTACATTCAAGGCTGTGCTTTTTTTGATTTTGATAGGTGCAGTGGCACATTAACATTAATTGATACCATTGTTTATCCTACTAATTCCTTTAGCATTGGCGCAAGTGTTTCTCCTAATTCAAGGTATGCTTATGTAAATCTTGATGCTATCAATATTTTGCAGTATGATTTGCAAGCTGCAAATATACCTGCAAGCGAGGTAACTGTTGCTGTATATGATGGTTTTCAGGCGCCATTAGGAATCAATACTGTATTCGTATTGCATCAAATAGGAGTGGATGGTAAAATTTACATTACTACATCTACTGGCACATTTGCTATGCATGCAATAGAAAACCCAGATAGTGGTGGGCTTGCTTGTAATGTAAATCAACATGCAATTATTTTGCCTCGGTACAATTTTTCAATCCCCAATTTCCCCAATTATGATTTGGGAGTGTTGCCGGGGAGTCCTTGTGATACCTTAGGGCTTTCACTCCTATCTCCCACGGTAGAGAGGTTGGGGGTTAGGTTGTTTCCTAATCCTGCAAACAATTCTTTCTATATAAAATACAATATCCCTACCAACGAGAATTTACTTTTTGTGTTGTACGATAGTTATGGCAATGAAGTATTGCGCAAAAATTTGTATGGCACTTTTAAAAATTTGTTGGTGCATACGGAGCAATTAAATAATGGGATTTATTTTTGGCGGGTAACTTCAAATAAAAATGAAAGACGCGAGAGTGGAAAAGTTGTTATCTTGCGTTGAAAATAAAAGCAAAAAAAAGTGCAAAAAGCAGGAGGCCAAAATACTTTTCACTAGCGGGACACGAGCGAGTGCAAAGAGCGCACTATTGCTTGAATACAAGCGCAGCGCATTACCCCTCTCCTTAAGGAGAGGGGTAGGGTGAGGTTTGGTCTGCTTTTACTTTAGAATTTTTATCTCTTTATCCTCTCCTTAAATACTTTTTCAAACTTAGCAATCTTAGGTTGAATAACCATGCGGCAATAGGGCTCTTCTTTATTTTGGCTAAAGTAATTCTGATGATAATCTTCGGCCTTATAGAAAACTGAAAATGGTGCTACCTCCGTTACAATTTTCTGATCATATACCATCGCTTTGTTCAGCTCGTCAATTATTTTTTCTGCACTTTCTTTTTGTTCAGGGGTGCGATAATATATCGCACTACGGTATTGTGTGCCAACATCTGCACCTTGTCGGTTGAGTGTGGTAGGGTCGTGCACGGTAAAAAACACTTTAAGTATTTCTTCGAAACTTGTTTTATCAGCATCAAATGCAATTTGCACTACTTCGGCATGGCCGGTAGTGCCATTGCAAACCTCACGGTAGGCGGGGTTTTTAATTGTGCCTCCGCTATATCCTGACTCTACACTTATTACGCCATCCAGCATTTGATACACGGCTTCTACACACCAAAAGCATCCACCGCCAAGTGTAACGGTGTCCATATTAGTTGAGGTTAATTCTTTATTAGTAGCAGCAACAAATTCTAGCGAGAGCGAGTTTACGCAATAGCGATTTCCGGTCTCGGTTGGCCCATCGTCAAATATATGACCAAGGTGTCCTCCACATGTACCACAGGTAATTTCGGTGCGTGTCATACCATGCGTACCATCGGTAGTTTGCACAATCTTGCCGCCTTCAATTTCACGATCGAAGCTTGGCCATCCACAATGAGAATCAAATTTCATTTCATCGGTAAATAGTTCGTTGCCGCAACCTGCACATGTATAAACACCTTTTTCTTTATTCATCAGCAGTGCCCCGGTAAAGGGCCTTTCGGTTCCTTTTTCGCGCAGTATATAATATTGATCTGGAGATAGCTGTTTCTTCCATTCAGTTTCTGTTTTAGTCACAGTAGGTGCATTTTTATTATTTTCCATTTCGACTTTATTGTTTATTACTTCTTCCTGCTGGCAGCTTGCGTTTAGCGCAAGCAGCATCATCATTGTATAAAATTTTATAACACGCATTTTTTCTTCAGTTTTAAAGATTAAGACGTTTATAAGTCTTAATACTTACATACAAACGGAAATCTATGGATTAAGGTTTTGTTAAGCCTGCAATTTGTTTCCAAAGGTGGCTTCAAACCATTGATATGTAATTCGCAATCCTTCGGCCATATCAAATGATGGGTTGTAAGCCAGGTGTTTCCTGGCCAAGTCGACCGAAGCAAGAGAATGCTTAACATCTCCTGCACGCTCTTCACGATACACAGGATTTTGCGTGCTGCGTGCAATGGATTTTAGCATCGTAAACAATTCGTTGAGCGATGTGCTTTTTCCAACAGCAATATTGTAAACACGTGTAAAAGCATTATCATCAGTAGCGCAAAGTGCTCGTATGTTTGCTTGAACAGCATTAGCTACAAACGTAAAATCGCGGGTGGTACTACCATCGCCATTAATAAAAACAGGCGTATTGTGCAGCAGGCCGTTCATAAAAATGGGAATTGCCGCAGCATACGGTCCGTTTGGGTCTTGCCGTGGTCCAAATACATTAAAGTAACGTAGGCCAATGGTTTTAATGCCATACGTAAGGCCAAAAATGTTTCCATACAATTCGTTGGTTAATTTGCTTACGGCATAAGGCGATAGGGGAGTGCCCAGATCCGCTTCATGTTTCGGTGATGCTATACTATCACCATATACCGAGGATGAACTTGCGTATACAAATCGTTGCACGTTAGCCTGACGGGCCGCATTTAGCATATTGATAAATCCGGTGGCGTTGGCATTGTGCGTTGCTAGCGGGTTTTCAATAGACCGTGGCACAGAGCCTAATGCAGCCTGATGCGAAATTAAATCAACACCAGCGCATGCCCTATGGCAATCATGGTAGTTAACTATATCTCCATGCATGTATTCGAAATTGGGATGTGAACGAAAAAGGTCAATATTCTTTTGAAAACCATTTGACAGATTATCAAGCACACGCACTTTTTTTGCACCGTGGTGCAAAAGGTATTCTACAATATTGCTTCCAATAAATCCGGCTCCTCCGGTAACTAATATTGTTTTGTCTAACAGATAAGATGTGTGATAAATTTCTTTATATAAACTCATATACAATGATGTTAAAAAATTCTTTGCTAAACTATTAAAGATTGTGCGAATTTATAGCTTAAATTAAATTAATCCGGCTCCAAGACAAAGAGAAATTACCAAAAGCATTATCGCAACAAAGCGCTGTAAAAAGGTGATGGTAATCTTCTTTAATAATTTATTACCCAAAATGGCGCCCGCTATAGCAGCCATAGCAGCACCAATTATTAATGGAATGTTTTGTAGTAATTCAGGTTTTAAAAATTCAGCCGAGTAAATGCTTAGTCGCGATATGTCTACACATGTGCTGATGACACACGTAGTGCCAATAAACGCCTGTTTGCTTATTCCTGTTTTAATTAGAAAGGCGCTGCGCAGGGCGCCCTGATGTCCTGATAGCCCTCCAAAAAAACCACTTATAAATCCTCCGGGTACAAGCCATTTTTTTCCAAACTGCATTTTCTCGAAGTAAGGAATTACATCCATCAGCGAAAAAATTACAAGCAATGCGGCTATTACTAATTTTAAAACTGTTATCTGAAACAAATGGTCACCGATTGAATAAGAATGTATAACAGGCATATGAGAAATTTTGGTGAGCAGCCATGCACCCATAAGGGCACCGGCAACTGCAGTAATTCCAAAATAGAGCAAAATCTTTTTGCTCGCACTTTTACCTACCAGAAAAATTTTAAAAATATTATTAATTAAATGAACAATGCCGGTAAGTGCAATGGCAATCTCGACCGGAAAAAATAACATAAACACGGGCGACAATAAGGTGCCGAGTCCAAAGCCGGAAAAGAAGGTTAAGAGCGATGCTCCAAAAGAGGTTATACAGATTATAATAAATTCCATAGCGTATTTACAAGGTAAAAGTAAGCCAATTTTGAAAGCAAATATAGAAATGGTATTTTCGTGCATGCCATTTAAAATCATTCTTCTTATTGCTTTCTTATTGTTGTTTAAATGTAGTATGCTACACGCTCAAACCGAAACGTATATTGATTCGGTTTTAGATGTTGTTTCAAATACTAGCAATGATTCTGCAAAGGTTGTAATCATGACCTTTCTGGCCGATCGTGTTTTGCAATCGAATAAGGAGCTTTCACGGGCGCTCATTGATTCTGCTAAGCATATTAATGCTAAATCAGGAAACATGTTTGCCTATTTAAATACGCGAATTAGTCAGGGTAATCTTTTTACTTTAGAAGGCAAAATGGATTCGTCAATTAGTTGCTTTGTTGAAGTAATGCAATACAAAGGCAAAGTTGAATTTGAAATTTTAGTAGCACGGGCGCAAACTAACTTGGCCAATAATTACCGGCAACAAGGCAATCTGAAAACGGCATTAATTAATTACCTTGAAGCAGAAAAGTACTATGTACGAACCAATAATATGAAACAACTTGCACAAATATATACGAATATTGCGGGTTTGTTTTTTGATTTAAACGATCTTAAAAAGGCGCTTGATTATGATTTTAAAGCACTAGAAATTGCCAAACAAATTGGATTAACCCTTCAGCTTTCGCAGTTATATAATAATGTTGCTTCGGCATATGGCGAAAGCAACAATCACGATTCAGCCATGTATTACTATCGAATGGCTTTGCAAACAGCCGAAAAATTTGAAAATCTTGATGGGTATATCATGGCAACCCAATCAATAGGAATAGAATACTATGAAATGGGAATAATCGATAGCGCACTTATGTACCTCAGCAAAGCAAAAGAAATCTATGATAGGCAAGAATATTATGATGAATCGTTGGTAGTAGTTTATGAATACCTTGGGCTATGTGAGCTAAAGCGAAAAAATTATAATAAGGCATTGCATTATCTTACCATAGGAGATTCAATAGCAACTGAAGTTGGTTTTATTATTGATAGAATAGAAATAAAGAAAGCACTAAAGGAAACCTATGCTGCTATTGGAAACTGGCAGGAAGCCTACAACGTACAACAAGCATATGTTGTGTTAAATGATAGTTTGCAACGCGATGAAAACATTCGCATTACCCGCGAACTCGAAAGGAAATACGATACTGCCAAAAAGGAAAAGGAAAACATTGAGCTACAGGCTAAAAATGACATTCAGCAATCGCAATTAAAATCAAGGAATCGAATTTTGCTGGCAACAGGGATTGCAGCGCTTCTACTGTTATTGCTATGCTACTTTATTTATAGAAATTATCAATTCGAAAAAAGGCATTCGTCAATCCTTGATAAACTGAACGCTACACTTATAACCCAACGGGACGAAATTTTGCATATCAATCAACTATTGCAGTTAAAAGTATTGCGTACCCAAATGAATCCTCATTTTATTTACAACTGTCTAAATGCTATAAACAATCTTGTAACCAAAGGTGAAAATGAAAAGGCTAGCAATTATCTGGTACGATTTGCCCGCTTATTAAGAATGATACTGGATTGTAGCGATAAGGCATTTATTGATCTTGATGAAGAGGTTAAGTTTTTAGATTTATATCTTTCGCTGGAGTCGATGCGTATGGGTAACGATTTTCATTATTTCATTTCCATTACAAAAGAGTTGCAGGATGATGATATTTCCATTCCTTCGTTGCTGGTGCAACCTTTTATTGAAAATGCCATTTGGCACGGACTGCTTACTAAGGAAGGAGAAAAAAATTTGCATGTACAATTTAATTCTGTGAGCAGTAATGACAAGATAGAATGCATCGTAACTGATAATGGCATTGGTCGACAGCGGGCAGGCGAATTAAGACAGCTAAAGCATGGCATGCATCATGAAAGCAAGGGAATAAAGATCACACAGGAACGTATTGCCCTCTTAAGCTATCAGATAAAGGATGATGTATCGGTAACCATAAGCGATTTAAAAGACGATGCGCAACATACCTCTGGTACTAGGGTTAAACTAATTTTGCCGGTAAATGGATAAACCAATTGATATACTTATACTGGATGATGAACGCGATGCGTGGGAATACTTACAATCGATGCTTCGCATGCAAGTGCCTGATGTGGGCAGGCTGTTAGCAACATCGTCTATGGATGAGGCCTCCGAGTTTATGATTCATGTAAAACCTCAATTACTTTTTCTAGATGTGGAAATGCCTGGAATGAATGGGTTTGAATTTTTGCGTATGCAAAAGGAAAAAAACTTTGGTGTGATATTTACAACTGCCTACAGCAAATATGCCATACAAGCCATTCGTTTTAGTGCCATTGATTTCTTATTAAAGCCTGTGCAAGTGGACGAATTTAAAGATGCGGTGCAACGTTTTCGCAATGCCATGCAACACAGCCCTTTACTTGAGCGATACAGCCACTTATTTGAAAATCTTGCTAAAACAAATGAGAGAGAATTCAAAATCTCGCTCACTAAAAGCAACCGTCAATTCCTGATAGCACCTGCCGATTTTTTTTATTGCACGGCAGATGATAATTATACGCGCCTGTATTTAATTGACAATACCGAATTTTTATTGTCGCGTACCTTGCGCGATATTGAAGAAATGCTTACTCCGCACGATTTTATTCGTATTCATAAGTCAACACTGGTAAACAAGCATAAAATACAATCGCTTTCTAACGAACGCATACTCACACTGGAAAATGGTGTGCAATTAGAAGTATCGCGAAGACGAATTGCCCAAGTGCGTGAATTATTAATTTAGTTTTGCAACCCATTCAAAATATATGATAAGCAGAATAAAAAAAAGATTTCGTGTAAAAGCAGATAACGATATTGGTTTTGGTACGCACGTATTGGAACAGGACCGTTTGCTAAATAAAGATGGAACCTTTAATGTAATCCGCAAGGGAATTCCTTTTTTCGACCGTTTTAATTTTTACCACTTGCTCATTTCTATTTCCTGGGTTCGGTTTATTACAGTGCTCTTTTTGGGTTATGTTTTTATCAATTTGGCATTTACAGTAATCTACTTTGCAATTGATACCAATGAGTTTGCAGGTTTAGAGTATAGTAATGCATTTACAAGATTTAAAGAATTGTATTTTTTCAGCACACAAACATTTACTACGGTTGGTTATGGAAGAATCAACCCGGTAGGTGGTTTTGCAAATCTTGTATCATCAGTAGAATCGTTTACCGGCCTGCTCGCTTTTGCTTTGGCAACAGGGCTTTTATATGGGCGGTTTTCAAGACCAAAGGCAAATTTCAGATTTAGCGAAAATATTCTAGTGGCACCATTTAATAATGGTACGGGGTTAATGTATCGCGTTGCAAATGTTTACAATCACCAATTGATTGATGTAGAAGCTCAAATTAATTTTACAGTAATACGCGAGGAAAATGGTGTTAAAGCAAGAAAGTATTTCAACTTGCCTTTGCAATTAAATAAGGTGTTGTTTTTTCCTACAAGTTGGACGGTCAATCATGTAATTGATGAAAGCAGCCCATTGTATGGTATGACTATGGAAGACTTTATTGCTGAAGAAGCAGAGTTCCTGATATTGATGAAGGCTTTTGACGAAAATTTTTCGCAAAGTGTTCATTTGCGATATTCCTATAAACATACAGAACTAAAGGTAGGAGCAAAGTTTACAAGTATGATGGATGAACCACGCAATGGCAAACAAGTAATGGATTTTAACAAATTGAGTAATACGATAAATGCTCCTTTGCCGTTAGTAATTGATATTTAATCTTTATTTTTGCCCGAAATTTATAAACCAATAATATTATGAAGAAAACACAAATTTTCAATCTTTTAGTAATTATTATGTTACTTGGCATTCAATTGATAAATGCGCAAGACATTATTGTAAAAACAAACAGAAAGGAAATTAAGTGCAAAGTAATTGAAGTAGGATTAGAAGAGATCAAGTACAAATTTGCAAATGACAGCACTAGTCCAACTATGGTAATTGCTAAAATGGAAGTGTATAAGATTAAATTTGAGAATGGACAAGTTATGGATTTTAAGGCGGACGAATACGATGTAAACCAAAGTGTTGAGTTGCGCGATTATGACAAAGCACTAAAGCTCGATTTTTTTTCGCCTTTGTTGAGGCACCTTACACTTGGGTATGAGCAAAAAATAAAGGTAGGCCTTAATTTTGAAGGCAAACTTGGCCTTATTGGCCTGGGAATTCCAAATGAAAGGCGAACCAACCTGATTGGATTTTTTATTAATCCGGGGATAAAATTAGTGGGCAAAAGCAGCACCTATGTTGAGAGTGGAAAAAAAAGAGCACACGCCTTAGCTGGTGGATATATCAGGCCTAACTTTACTTTCGCCTACCATCATTTTGACAGACGATTTGATACCTATGATGTCTTCAATGGTGAACCCTATCAAAGCAAAGCGTATCGTGTAAACGTTTACAACTATGGGCTTGGCGTAGATTTTGGATTTCAAAGCATAGTGGCTGGTAGATTTGTTACTGATTTTTTCTTTGGACTCGGTTACTGTTACCAAACTAATAATCTCGAAAAAATTTACAGGGATGCCGAACAAAATAATGATTACTACGGGTTAATACAGCCGGAATACGAAACCTACAATCATAACTATTTTACATTTGGTAAAAAATTTCCAATGACCATTCGTGGCGGGTGGATGATTGGTTATCTCATTGACTAAAAAAAGCCTTTAACGGCTACCATATACGTTTCTGACAAGCGGGGAATTGCTTTAGCAATTCCCCGTTTGTCTTTTTACTACCTTTTGATATTATGTTGGGCAGCGTATGCTTATTCACATAAAGTTTCCGAAATAAAAATATTAATCATACTAAAGAGATGTTGAACGAAGCAGCCAATTTTGACTGCGGGTGTGTATTGTGTGAAATGCCTGATTTATCAAAACTTTAATGTTCATAAAAACCCTGAAAGCCATAATAATTAAAGATTGCAACACGTTTGATACTATTAATTTTGAATCCATTGTAAATTATGCGATCAATGAAATGGTTAACCCTGATTTTGATGTCAGTTATGCTGACAGGCTACGCGCTATATGGCCAGCGTACACCCTATTTTTCTGAAGATGAAAAACACTTTAGGTTAGCCATTGAGCTGTATGAAAAGGAAAAATACAGCGCAGCACGTATCGAACTTGCTAAAGTAATAGAAAGTAAACGCTATGTTCCTGAGCAGTTACGGGTAAATGCAAAATTTTATAATGCAGTATGTGCATATGAGTTGTATCACCGCGATGCAGAAAAATTACTACTTCAATACATGGTTGATCATCCATCTGAAACAAGAGTTAGTACAGCCTGTTTTTATACCGGATTATTGTATTACCGCGAAAAAAAATGGAAGAGTGCTGCCGACTATTTTGATAAAACGGAAGTAGCTGATTTAAGTGGCGAGCAGGTTTCAGAATTTTATTTCAAAAGTGGCTATTGCTATTTTATGAAGGCCGATTACCTTAAAGCGGCTGCCGCCTTTAGGCAAATAACAAATGGCGGCAGCAAGTACACCAATGCCGCCAAGTATTACTTTGCCTATATCAGTTACTTGAATAAGAACTACGAAACAGCATTGGAGCAATTTGCCAACCTGAAGGGCACCGAACCATTTGCCTTATCAGTAATGAATCACATAGTAAACATTCACTACATGCTTGGCAAATATGATCTAGCAATCAGTGCAGGTAACGAAGCGTTGCAGACTCCTGGATTTCAGAACACCACCGATATCAAGCATTTGATGGCAGAATCTTACTACCGCAAAGGGGACTATAAAGATGCAGCTGAGTGGCTGGAGAAATATCAGCAAGCTTCGAAAACCCTTACGCGCGATGATCTGTACAAGCTTGGCTATTCGTACTATAAGGGAGAAAATTTTGCAAGCGCAATTGTTAATTTTCAAAAGGTAGTTAACCTGAATGATACCATGGCACAAAATGCATATTATCATTTAGGCGATTGTTTTTTGAAAACAAAAAACAAACAGAGTGCGCGCAATGCATTTCAGTTTGCAAGTAAACAGAACTTTGTTCCCGAAATAACTCAGGATGCGCTGTATAATTTTGGTAAGCTTAGCTTTGAGTTAGGCTTTCAGCCCCAAGCTATCAATACCTTTATGGAGTATCAGAAAAAATACCCCGGCTCTAAAAACAATAACGAATGTAACGAATATTTGGCGCAACTGTACTTGCAAACCAAAAATTATAAAGAAGCCCTCTCGCTATTAGAAAAAATAAAGGAAAACAACCCACGTATGCAACAGGCATATCAAAAAGTTGCTTACTACCGAGCAAACGAGTTATATAATGATGGCGACTATCCTAAGGCAATTGCTTTGTACGAAAAGGCCATTGTAAATAATGTAGATGCAAGCCTGGCATCGAATGCAATTTATTGGAAAGCTGAAGCATTATACAAGCAGCAAAAATATCCTGATGCCATCAAGCAATTCAGAACCTTTGTGTTTTATCCGTCTGCTGTTAGTCTATCCAATTATAGCAATGCGTTATATGACCTGGGTTATTGCCATTTCAAAACAAAAAATTGGGCCGAAGCAAGCGACTGGTTTCGCAAATACCTGAATAATAAAATGAGCGCTGATGATAGCCGCTCAAGTGATGCCATGGTCCGCATAGCCGATGCCGCTTTTATATTGAATAATTATCCGGTTGCCATTGAGTATTATACAGCAGCTATAAAAAATAATAGCAACGCCTCTGACTATTGCCTTTTTCAACGCGGTATGATTGATGGAATAAATGATAATCACGAAATCAAAATATTCACCATGCAAAACCTAGTTGAAAATTATCCTAACTCTACTTATTTAGATGATGCCATGTACGAATGTGGAGATGCCTACTTTGTAAATACCGATAATCAAAATGCGTTGATACAATTTAATAAGTTGATTGATAGCAAAAAGGAAAGTTCATATAAAACAAAAGCTCTTTTGAAAAAAGGACTTATCTATTTCAATCAAGGTGAGAATAAAGTTGCTTACAATACTTTTAAAACAGTAGTAGAAAGTAATCCCAAGTCGCAGGAAAGTATGGAGGCGCTTATGCAAATGAAAAATATTTCGGTAAAGGAGGGTAACCCGGATGCCTTTATCGCATTTATGAATGAGTTGCCGCTGCCCAAAGCAAGCGATGGTGTGCAGGATACGCTCTACTTCGAAACTGCTCAAAACTTTATCGAAAAACAGGATTATCCGAAAGCGCTGGAATCGTTATCGTCTTATTTACAAAAGTATCCGAACGGAGTGTTTGCAAGAGAGGCAACCTATTACAAAGCCGAGTGTTTGGTAAAAGAGAACAAACTAGAGGAGGCACTTCCTCTGTATGAAAAGATTTTAGCAGGTAATAAAAGCGGATTTACCGAGCGCTCATTATTCAGAGCCGCTGCTATTCATTTTAAAAACAAGAACTATTCTAAATCGCTGGAGCAATTCAGTTTGCTGGAACAAATTGCAGAGTATAAAGATAATATTATTGCCGCCTATGCGGGTCAAATGCGCAGTTGTTATTACCTTGATAATTATGATGGTGCTATTACTGCTGCACAAAAGTTATTGAAAACCGAAAAGCTGAGCCCTGAGTTAGGTAACGAGGCCCATTTAATTTATGCCCGATGTGCAGTTGCACGTGAGGACTATGCAGCCGCGCAACGTGAATATGCCGAGGTCGAAAAAATTGGTAACAGCGAGCGTGCGGCCGAAGCCAAGTATCACCTGGCTCTTATACAACATCTGCAAAAAAATTATAAGGAAGCCGAAAAGCTGGCGTATGTTGTAATTAACCAGGTTCCTAGTTATGATTTCTGGATAGCTAAAAGTTTTATTCTTCTGGGCGACAATTATTATATGCAACGCGACACATTCCAGGCCAAGTCTACTTTAAAAAGTGTACTTGATAATTATAAAGCTGCTGCAGATGACAAGGAGGATATACTTAAAATAGCCAATGAGAAATATCAGTTTATCATTAATCAGGAAAATAATATTTTCCGCAAGGAAGATAATGATACAATAGAATTTGACAGCGATTCGGTGTCTACCGATGGACAGCAATAATGGTTAAGCAAATGCATTTTAAAATAGTGATCTACAAAATGAAAAGAGTAATAAATATAACTGCTGCATTGTTAACTATAACTATGTATGTTGCTGGGCAGAAAACCGGAAATGATTTGGGTGACGAAACCATTGTGATCGATAAGGGCTATAAACCTCAGTTGGCAGATGGACTTAAAATAAGTGATTCGCCTAAGAATGACACTGCCGTATCTATTGCACCAAAACTTACCTACGAAATTTCTAATATTCAAAGCGAAACCAACTTTCAGATAACTCCTTTAAAGCCTGTTAGGGTAAAGGAAGATAATATCAAAGAGTTATATCGTGGTTTTATTAAGGCGCAATATGGATATCCTGGTTTTACGCAGGGAGATTTTGCCTACAATGCCTTACGGAGCAAAGAGTTTGATGCAGGTATTCACATTGGGCACCTGGCTGGTAAAGGGAGTATAAAGGGATATGGTTTTCCAGGCTTTAGCAACAATGTAATAGACGCAACCGCGGCAAAGTTTATGGAGCAAGCTGATTTTAGAAGCAACATTGGTTATGTGCGCGACTTGTATCATTATTATGGATACGATGGCGAGCAAACCATTTATAGCAAGAAGGAAACTCGTCATATTTTTAATACCTTTTTTGCAAATGCAGTTTACAAAGCTCGCCCCGATGACAGCGAATCGCTAGACTATACTGCCCGAATAGATTATTATAACACACGTGATAATCTCAATGCCAATGAAAATAATTTTGGCATCAATGGTGAGATTGCAAAGCCTATAGGCAAAGGCAAAGTTGGTGGTGAGATTGCACTTTTGTATAATAAAATAGATCAAGTAATAACCACCTATTCAACTACACTAGTATCTGTAAAGCCAAGGTATAGCATAAAGTTGCGGCCATATAATATTGATGCGGGGGTAGATTTAATTTTTCGAAGTGAAGATAGTGCTACCAAGGTCAGTTTTTTTCCGGCTTTAAATTTTGCATATACCCTTGTCGAAGGAAAGTTATCAGCCTTTGGCGAATTAAATCAGCGTGTAAAAATGAACACGTTTCGACTTACCGGTGCTGAAAATCCTTTTCTTGATGCAGCTAATCTATATCGTTTTACCTATACTCCGTTTCATGGCAAAATTGGAGTTAGTGCTAAGCTTGATCGCAATATACAGTTTCGTAGCTATGTAGATTATTCGCGCAACCTCGGTTCTTTGTTCTTTGTAAATATGCCCGTTGAGCCGGTTAAGTATAGCATTACCTACCGCGATAATCAAGTGGTCAATGTGTATGGTTCGTTGTTGTATGAGCAAAGTGAAAAATGGAATGCCGGAGTGTTTATTGATTACTATAGCTTTATTATGGATCAGGAAGGTGTTGAGCCAACATATACACCTACCGTTAGAACCGGTATTAAAGCAGGATATAACATGCAGCAAAAGATTGTTGCTAACCTGGAACTATTTCTGAATAATAAAGCTTTTTATTATGATTATGAGCAAAATCAGTATGCAAAACTTAAAGGATGGGTTGATGTGAATTTGAATGTACAATATCGCTACAATAAACTTTTAAGTTTTTCTGTAACGCTTGATAATCTTGGCTTTAGCAAGTTTCAGAGATTTTATAAGTATCCCGTTTATCCTTTTAGTGCAATGGCAGGTTTAAGCTATTCTTTTTAGCAATGCTACATTATGCATTTGCATAATGTGTAAGTTGTCGAGTATTTCTTTTACCTTATTAAAATCGAGCGGCTTGGGAAGGTAGTAGTCCATGCCCGAAGCATAGCAGCGTTGTATATCTTCGTTAAGCGCGTTGGCTGTTACCGCAATAATTATTGAGCGTGCAATTTTATTTTTTTGCTCATAACTGCGTATAGCCATGCTCGTTTCCCAGCCATCCATTCCGGGCATATTAATATCCATAAAAATAACATTGTATGGGTGTTTCATATGCTTTTCAATTGCATCAGGACCGTTGGTTGCTATATCTGATTTAAAACCATGAAAGCTAAGTTGCTTGTTTAGTACCATGCAATTAGTTAGCACATCGTCCACTACAAGAAAGTTAGAAAGTTGAACTGAAGTATTGCGTTGCAATACATCCGGTTGAATAATGGATAAGTCGTTAAGACGGTTTAATTTTCCTAATAAATATTTGAAAAATGCCCTGTAGCGAATTGGCAACATGTACCTGTCAGTATTTCCAAGAATCGGATTGTTTATCAAACGCGACTCATTTGATATGATTAATAAACCAGGCATTGGCTTTTTATTCTGCAATAGCCATTGCAGTACCTTCTCATTATTGGTAATGGTATGCTGGTGCAAAATTACTAATTGCGATACAGCAATTTCCGGATGCTCCAAAAATTCGGCAACAGTAAGTTGATTTGCTTCCATGCCCAACTTCTTGCATTCAGCTTCTAAGTAAAGTAAAGAAGAAACCTTATTGGCAAGGATGTGGATGGGGCGTCCTTCCAGTTGTTTGTGAGTAAATTGCTCCTCTGCAATTAGTTTCTGAATGCTTTGGTTTTCGAAAGATGCTACTGCAGGCATTTCAAAGGTAAAGGTACTACCGCTGCCCGTAGTACTTGACACTAATATGTTTCCATTCATGAGTGTGGCAAGCCTTTTAGAAATTACCAGCCCGAGTCCGGTACCACCACGGTTTACAGATTTTTGCTCTTTAAGTTGTGTGAATGAATTAAATAATTTCGAAAGTTTATCTGACGCAATTCCAATACCGGTATCTGAAACTGCAAACTGAATTAGCTGCCCTTCACCACTGTTCTTAAGTGATACAGTCATAGCAGCACCTCCAACATCGGTAAACTTTATGGCATTGCTGAGCAGATTTAAAAGAACCTGTTTTACACGAATCGAATCAATTAATAATCCGCGTGGAACATCCGCATCTATATGATACGAAAGGTCGAGTTTTTTTTCATGCGCCTTTGATGATACAATTTCAAACACTTCATCAATCAGTTGAGGTAAAAATACCGGCTCCTCCATTAATTCCATTTTCCCGGCTTCAATCTTGCTGAAATCAAGAATATCATTTATTAATGCAAGCAATGTTTTGCTGCTCTGTTGAAGGCCATTTACAAGTTCGGTTTGCTCCTCATCAAGGGTTGTATAATTTAGCAAATCAGATAAACCAATGATGCCATTAAGTGGTGTTCTGATTTCATGGCTCATTGATGCAATAAAATTACTCTTTGTTGCAGTTGCTGACTCGGCAGCTTCTTTTGCTTTGGTCAATCCAATCGCATTTAGTTTCATTGATGTTATATCATGAAACATATTTACCATAAACACCTTGTCCTCTTCAGGCATTTCTACAAACGTGCGGTTAATCTCCAAAAACTTTTTTTCGCCATTGACAATTATGCTGCTCTCAAATCCTTTATAATCTTCACGCTCTGCAAATAATCTCTGATAAGCTTGCATATCGAGGTGATAATCAAATTGAAAATTATGCGATAGTTGAATGAGATTAATACTGTCAAATGCACTTTGGTTCGCTTCAATCAAAGTAAAGAATGCATTATTACTACTTATAATATTAGCATGCTCATCAGTAATTAAGATACCATCATTACTATGTTCCAGAATGTTGCGAAGCCTGGCTTCCGAGGCTTTTAAAAAGATAGTTCTTTCATCTACCATTTTTTGCAATATACCGGCATTGCGTTTTTGTTGCATGTACTTTAACAAGGTGTAAAATATCCCGGTAGCAAAAGCTACTACAAGTAAATAAAACCACCAACGGTTGTAAAAAGGTCTGTTAATCGTAATTTGTGATGAAGTAACTTCATTACTCCATAAGCCATTTGCACCTTTGGCTTTTAATTTCAGAAAATAATTTCCTGGTGGCAGGTTAGTATATCGTATATCATGCACATCGGCATTACTTAGGGTAATCCAGTCTTTATCAAATCCAATTAATTTTGCTTGTATCGAATTTTTCTTTTCGTTGGTTAACGATATAGCATTAAAGTAAAATGTAATGCTATTGGCAGCGTGCTTTATTTTAAAATCGTTCCGGAGGCCGTAAAATTCACCTATCGAATTTGTTGCGCCTAATAAGGTAATAGCAGGTTTTTGCAAATTGGATAGCACATACTCTGATTCGTGAACCGACACTCCTTCGTTAGTGCCAATCCAAACACGTCCTTTGCTGTCAACAATGCCGGACGAGCGGTTGGTTTCGCGTCCTGCAAGCCCATTTTCAATGCTATAGTGCCATGCACGATAACGATTTATTTTCCATGCCCCATCATTGGTGCCAAGCCAAATGTTATTTTTTTTATCATTAACTATGAAATATACTGGGTAGCGGTTATCAAAATCTTTATGTGTAAACTTAGTTGCTTTGCCATTATGATATAAGTACAGCCCCGATTTTGTTCCGATAAAAATGTTCCCTTTGTCATCGTCCTTCATGTAAAAAGTAGAATGATCGGTTGTGTCGGCAAACAAGATTTCTTTAGCCATGGATATTCCGGAACATATATAAGCACCGTTACCTGCCCCTATCATTAAATTATTACTGGCATCAAAAAATATTTTACGTATATAAAACAGGTCTTTAAATAACTGTCCGTCTGCAACTGCTTTGTCTTTTTCGATGTGGAATAAATTGTTGCTACATATATAGTATATGGTTCCATATTTGTCAGCGCAAAGCGAAGTAATTGGTTTGCTGTTGTCGTATTCGGAAATAATTATTTTGTAAGAGTTATCTGGAAGAAGTTTTGCTATTGCATTATTTCCAACCAAAAAATAAGCATTACCCGATTTATCCAAAGCAGCATCTATAATACGGTTGCTCGAGTTAGATTTTTGTGGAGATGCAATAAACGGATAAGGTGTAATGTTCCGGTCATTAAATATGTAATACCCATACATGGAGCCCATAAATAATCGGTCGGGCCCAATTTCGAGAATGCAGGAAACTTCGTTATCGCTATTGTATATGGGAGGAAAGTAGTTGACAAAATTGAATGAAACTATTTTGCCAATGCCTCTTAACGATGAAAACCAAAGATTGTTTTCTCGATCAAAAAGCAGGTTGGTAAACCAGGTTAAGGTTTGATGGTCGCGTACCGAAAAACTGCTAAAGTTGTCGATTGAAATTTCGTAATAATAACTATTTAGATGGGTGCTAATATATATACGGTCATTGCCATCGGCTATAATCAGGTCATGACCGGTGTCGTAGTTGCCCGTAAGTTTTAGATTTTCGCGAATAATACTGAATTTAGAATTCTCAATTTTCCCAAACCAGGTATCGCCATATACAAAACTGATTGGGGTATTCGTTTTGGGTAGGCGGCTTTCTACAAGACCACGAATTTGCTTGCCATTTAGCATACTGGCTAGTTCACTAACTAGTTTGCCTTTCTGCCATTGATATACAGAATTTGCACCGCATATAACGACCGAATTATTGAATGTTGAAAAACTTAAAACCCGCTGAGGAGTAAACCCTGAATTTTGGTCAAGAATATGCCATTGTTTATCGTGATAGATAAAAACGCGATTTTCAGAACTTTGAATAGCAACATGGTTTTCTCCATTTATGGCAGTTGCAAAAGATTTAACTGCGGTTTCTTTTGCTTTATTTTCGGGTTTGGAAAGCGAGGTATATTTTTCACCATCAAATTGAACAACAGGGTAGGCTAAACTAGTTGGAATAAAATACACTACCAAGTCGCGCGTACCACAAACACTGCTGTATGCCGAAGCGGGAAACCCTGCAATGGAGTCGATCGTTTTCCACTCCGATCCGTTGTAACTGACTAATCCATGGGAGGTATATACCCAAATCTTACCAGTGCGATCTTGTGCTATAGCATAAGATACACTGGTTAATAAACCAGGCGATTCATTGTATGATTTATACTGAAATGTTTGAGAATGAGCATTATAGCTACAAGCCAACATCAGAAAAACAAAACAAAACCCCCAGTAAAATAGATGCTTCCGGAGAATACTCGGCATATGTGGCAAAAATAGAGAAATTAACAACAAAACAAATTCTATTTAGCCTAAAATGCTGATTAGTAGGCGTAGTGGTTTTTTTAGTTGTTAATAACTTGGCTTTTACTTGTTCACTTAACCATGTTTAAAAGTAGCTGATTGGCAAAGTAAGACCACGTATAGGTACGCATACTTTTGAAAACTAAATTTTTAGCTATGTGGGCTCCCGGGTTGTATCGATGCTTATCCTACCTTATCCTCTTTATTATTTTTATACAAAATAGCTTTGGCCAATTAACGACAAACTCTGGTATTACGCCAGCAGTATTGGTTAATAATTACTTGCTAGGCCAAAATGTTACCGTTGGTAACATCACCTATACTGGTGCCCCTCAAGCAATTGGCACTTTTAACGGTGCCAATTCTAACCTTGGAATTAATAGTGGAATAATAATAACAACAGGAGATGTTGCGTTTGCTGCCGGAGTCAATAATACAACGAGTGCCGGATTTGATAATCAATTGCCTGGTGATAGTGAGCTAACTGCCATAGCTAGTTTGCAAACTTTTGATGCAAGTACGCTTGAATTCGATTTTGTCCCCGAATTCAGCAAGATAAAATTTCGATACATTTTTGGAAGTGAGGAGTATAATGAGTTTGTGTGTACCGGTGTTAACGACCTTTTCGGATTCTTCATTTCTGGCCCTGGTATTATCGGTTCTCAAAACTTGGCAGTAGTTCCGGGTACGTCCATTCCAGTGTCTATAAATACTATAAACAATGGTGTTCCTATGGGTAACGATCCTAATTGCAACTTAGGCAATACCGGTTATTTTGTAGACAATACATTAGTAATAAGTACCACCGTACAATACGATGGGTTTACTACTATTCTTACTGCTGAAGCAAATGTTATTCCCTGCGAGACCTATCACATCAGGCTAGTAATTGCCGATGGAGGAGATGGAATATATGATTCAGGGGTATTTTTAGAAGCAGGAAGTTTTTCAGGCGAAAATTTTCTCAGCATTACGAATATTGGTAATACAATTGACAGCGCAGCTATTGAAGGATGTGCGGCATCAAAATTTCAGTTTAGCATACCCGACCCGCTGCCGGTTGATTATGTTGTAAAATTTGCAATAAATGGAACTGCTACAAACGGAACCGACTATGTAAAAATTAATGACAGCATTATTATTCCGGCAGGACAAAAAACAGCTTTATTAAACATTACTCCCATTCCCGATGCATTAAGCGAAGGCACAGAAACGGTTACCCTTACGCTCACATTAAACAGCGCTTGTAGCACCGATAGCATTTTTGCAACTGTAAGGATTAAGGATCTTGATAGTCTTAATATAATTATGCCTACTGATACTTTTACATGCCTTAACACCCCCATTACTTTATTGGCCACCACCTCGGGTGGGCATGGCAGTATGCAATACCTTTGGAATGATGGTAGCATAGGAAATGCAACAATTGCATTGGGAACCTCGGCTCAAACCTATACAGTTACTGTAAAGGATGGCTGCCAGCAAATACGACAAGATTCAATAAAGGTAAACATTCTGGAAAAAGCTTCTTTCGATATTCAAACAGGGCCAACTACGTGCAACAATGTGCCAGTGTCTATTACGCTGATAGGATCGCCAAGTGCCAATGCTTTTTATACATGGAATTTTGATGGTGGGTCGGTTACTAGTGGCAGTAATCAAGGGCCGTTTGAAGTTTCTTACCCACGCGGTGGGGTGTATAATATATTAGCAATTATTATTGATGGCCCTTGCATTATCATCGACTCCGTCCAAGTTGAAATTGAAGATTGCGAAGTTACTGCGCCTAATATTATTACACCTAACAATGATGGATATAATGATGCCCTTATTTTTGGAGGGCTCGAAGCATTTCCCGGCAGCTTATTGCAAGTGTATAACCGTTGGGGAAATCTGGTTTTTGAAAATGCCAATTATGCTAATAATTGGAAAGGCAATGAGTTGCCTGAAGGTACTTATTTTTATGTGTTGAATGTAAATGGAGGCAAACCGGTTTCAAGCAGCCTAGCTATTATCCGCAACTAAAGGGCTTTTTCATTTGGCAAGCATCAATGTTTGTCATAAAATTGTTGTTTTTTGGTAAACAAGTAGAATAAAGGCTATAAAATGGTGTAATCTGCCATTTTTTATAGTGTTTATTTTTAAACAACCACTTGCCTGATAAAGTAATAAGTCTATTTTTGCAGGCATTAAAAAAGTCCAAATAATTTAATTTTTTAAAATAAATAATCTAATGAAAAAATTTACTTTAAGTTTATTTCTATCAGTTATGAGTTGCTTTGCAATTTGTGCGCAAAGTTTTACTATTTCTGGTAACCCAACTTCGCCCGTAATTGGTGATGCCAATGACTTTATGGTAGCAGCAGAGTGTACCGTGCACAATGCTAGTAACGCAGATAAGATGGTTATGTGTGAGCGCACAGTAAATATGGTTGCGCCCGGCCACGAAAGCTCTTTTTGTTGGGATCAATGTTATCCTCCTTTTGTTTCTGTATCATCTCAAGCAGTTAATATTTCTGCAGGTGGATTAACAACAGCATTTATCGCTGATTTGAGACCTAACTTAAACACAGGTTTTACAACGGTTAGTTACAAATTTTACGACCAAGCTAATCCTGCTGACTTTGTAACAGTAGATATTCAATATAATATCACAGCCTTAGGATTAAATGATAATTTAACCGCAGTGCAAATAGCTTCACCACGACCAAACCCGGCAAATGAAGCTACGTATATCTCTTACCAAAACCGCAATAGTGCAAGCACATTTTCGCTTCAAATTGCTGATTTACTTGGCAAGGTATATCTTGACAAAATCATTGTAGACCAAGCCGGTGTTGCCATGCTTGAAACTGCCAATATTCCAAGCGGAGTTTATTTTGTAAGAGCACTTAGCAATGGTAAGGTTATTAGCACCAATAAGCTTGTAATTTCTCACAAATAATTTATCTCATAATAATTCATAATAAAAAAATCAAATCAATGAAGAAAATTTTTACCTGTATGGCATTAGCTGTTGGAATAACTTCAACACTATTTGCCCAAGTTCAAAGAAGAGTTTTAGTTGAGCAATTTACGCAAGCTTCTTGCGGACCTTGTGCAACAACCAATCCTCCATTCAATGCATTACTTGATGCAAACGAAACAAAAGTTACTCAGATAAAATATCAGACATCATGGCCGGGTGTTGATCCTATGAATGCCCACAATCCAACACAAGTTGCAACACGTGTAACGTATTATAACGTTGGAGGTGTGCCCGATTGCGCGGTGGGTGGAAACGACTATAACGGGCATCCGGGAAGTGTTACACAGGCCACTATTGATGCAGCATATAACAATGTAATGTCGCCAATGGAAGTAAAGGTTTCGCACACTGTTTCAAATGATACCGTATTTATTCATGCAGTATTTACCGCAGTGCAGGCAATGACCGGTACTTTAAAGGGTCATGTTGTTATTACCGAGCGTCTCATCGTATTTGCAAATGCTCCCGGTTCAAATGGCGAAAAGGAGTTTCATGGAGTTATGAAAAAAATGTTACCTTCTGATCAAGGCACTTCTCTAGGTTCTTCTATGAATGCTGGCGATTCAATCGTAGTTGATGCCTTCTGGAAAATGGCAAACGTTTATAATACAGCTGAAATTGGTGTTGTTGCATTTGCTCAAAATGATGCTGATAAATATGTATTTCAGTCTGAATACAGCGAGCCACTGCCACTTGCTCTTGATGCTAAGGCAATTGATTTAGCCGGACTTGGTTATACGTGCAACACCTCTGTAACGCCTATTCTAACAGTAGAGAATACAGGAGCAACAACCTTAACAAGCATTGATTATGAATACAAAGTTGGTAATGGAGCTGCAGTTCCTCAATCATGGGCTGGTTCTTTGGCACCTGGTGCTACCACCACAATTAATATTCCTACAGTTACGGTAGCGAACGGTAAAAATACCATGTCTGCAACTATCAAGAATATTAATGGAGTTATTGATCCAAATACTTTTGGAAATACATTTAGTGGAAATATCTATGCTTTCGTAAACCCTTCGGTAATGACTCCGTTGGTTCAAGGATTTACTGCAGTGGCTATGCCTGCAGATTGGACTGTTGATAATCCGGATAACAATCAAACATGGACACGCGTGTCATCTAACGCATATGCCGCACAAGGTACCGGAAGTACCCGTATCGATTTCTACAACATTACAGCTGGAGGAATAGATTATCTGGTTTCGCCAAAATTTGATTTATCAGGTTTGACTGCTCCAATAGGATTAAATTTCGATATGGCTCATAAGGGCTATAGTGCGCAGTATATTGACCAGCTTGATATTATGGCATCTTCTGATTGTGGAACAACATGGAATTTGATTTGGTCTAAATCAGGTGCACAGCTTGCCACTACTACCGGCTTTACTACTGTAGCCTACGCCCCAGTAGGTGCTGATTGGAAAGCACAGTCAATTAATCTTGATGCTTATATTGGTCAGGCGAATGTTTTAGTTGCTTTTAAAGCAATATCAGGTTTTGGAAATAATTTATTTATTGATAATGTAAATATTGCTCAAGGTCTTTCAATAAATGAAAATGAGTTAAATAACAGTATCAGCATTTCTCCAAATCCAAGTAACAATGGATTATTTACTTTAAATTTTGATCTTGAAAAATCTACCGTATCTGAAATATCTGTTTTAGATGCTCAAGGAAAAGAAGTGAAGAATTTTGAGTTGAAGCGTAACTTGAATGGTAATTTCTTGTTGGACTTGAGCAATCAGGCTGCAGGTTTGTACCATGTAAGTTTAAATGTTGATGGTAAGTTTGCTACCAAGCAAGTGTCTATTATTAAATAGTTACTTTCAGTAAAATAAATATTAAGAAGGCCCTCGCATTTGCGAGGGCTTTTTTTTTCTAAAAATTAATACGGCAACCCAACCTTTAGTCTGCGACTTGCATCTATGTAATTAAATAAGCAATTATGTTGGTACATTCACAGGTAATAAATTTAAGTGGGCCTTTAACTTCTAAAATTGCTGTTTCTGCATCAATGCAAACTATGCAAGCACAAAACTTACAATCAATAATAGCTGGATGCATTAAAAACGAAAGAGTTTGCCAGCAACAGCTATTCAAGATGTATGGTAGTAAGTTACTTGGGATTTGTTATAGATATACGCGAAACAGGGAAGAGGCAGAGGATCTTTGTCAGGAAGCGATGGTAAAAATATTTTTGAATCTGAAGGGCTATGATTATAGGGGCAGTTTCGAAGGATGGATAAAAAGAATAACGATAAATACGGTATTCGAATTTTTTAGAAAAAAGAAAATATTATTTGACACAAGTGATTACGAACTGGTAGTTGCAGAAGACCAAACTCCCGATTATCAAGCGAATGCATACGAGTTAGCACAATTGATACAGCAACTGCCACCTGCTACCCGCCTTGTATTTAATATGTATGCTATAGAGGGATACAAGCATGCAGAGATTGCGCAAATGGCAAATATTAGCGAAGGTACCTCCAAGTGGCACTATGCCAATGCTAGGAAATTATTGCAACAAATGTTAAACGACAAAAAATAATTAGCCATGAATATAAAAGATCAGTTTGAAAATTTTGAACTACCCGTTTCCGAAAATATGTGGAATGAAATTGAAAAGCAATTGCCACCAGAAAAGAAAAAGCGAGGGTTTATATTTTGGATTTCGGCAATAGCTTTAGTTGGCAGTGCAATTGCTTGGTTTGGATATAAGTCAATCTACAATGATAATTTTCAGTTTTCGAGTAAAACAGAAAATCAATTGTATAGAAATGAAACTAAATCAAAATCTATCATTTCAAATGAAAGCAGCAAAGAAGTAAACACGCCTGGTATTCAAGAGATAAAAACAATAATTGATAAACCAACCCAAATGCAAAAGATGAATTCAACGGCTGCCAAAAAACATAATGTTGGCAATGCCGATAATGAGGCAAGCAATGCAACAATCAAACGGGGAACTTTACATTCAATAAAAAAGTTACAGAGGCATCAGCTTTATGCGGAGGCCAAATTAAAAGATAAGAATACCGCTGCGGCACTTGCAGATGATAATACTAATATGTCTATGGCAAGGCTTAAATCAATTGCAGGATTAAATGTAATTCCATATGAAATGAATATTGTGCATAGACATCAGCATCAGCCTGAATCAGTTGATAGCAGCGCGAATGAACATAGTGCGAAAGATAAGTTGCCAAAGCAGTTAGGTGAACGCGCATTTAGAGTTGGTTTCAATGTAGTACGTTTGCACAATGAGAGTGAAATTCTTGCTGAACAATATGAGTATGAAGGAAAAGAGTTTCTATCAAGGGTCACTGCTTCTCCGGGTGAAAACTCAATGGGTTATTATATAACAGGCAGTTACGCAAGCAAGCGATATTTCCGTGCTGAGATAGGCATTGGATTACGATACTTTAATCGCGCTGACTTTGTTCCGTCCATTTGGAAAGATGCTAATGGGAATTATTTTGCCACAACTAGTATTGGCAATCTGATCTTTGATAAATCAATAATACACATTTCTGGATTAGCTATTCCGGCTGCCTCTTTAGAGCAAGTCATACTTCCCAAATACAATGATGCTGGAGATACTACTCGTTTGCTAACCAATGAACAAACTAAGTATATCGATATTCCTTTGCTTGCCGGTTGGCAGATGACCAAAAATCGCAAATTAACTCCTTATGCATTGGCAGGTGTGCACTACTTACTTCCAATATCTAAAAAGGCAAGTATGATAAATACTTTTACTAAGAAAGAAGTTGTGGCAAAATATACATCAGGCCTTAACTATAAGGCTGTGTGGGCACCAACACTAAAATTAGGTGCAGAATATGATGTATTGCCGCGCTTATCTATTAACGCACGTGCAGCATATACACTCTTGGTTACACCAGCTGTGTCTATGGAATCATCAGTGCAAATGGCAAGAAAAACCTACCGGTTCGATCATTTTGAATATTGGATAGGAGTATCCTATCGCCTTAAATAAATTATCTTCTAAAATTTAAAATCAATTAGCTTATGAAATTAAAACTAGTAAGCATGGCAGTGCTTTGCCTAATGGCAACAGCCGCATGCAAGAAGGAAAATGTGGAGCCCCTGAAAAGTGAAGTGTTCGCTTTGGATAGACCAGCCAAAGTTAAGTTCGAACTAGATGGAAGCACTTATTTTATGGAGGGAAATAATGTGCCTGTTTTATATGGTGACCTAAACAAAGGGTCTCAGAGTTATGGATCAAGGTTCGATATTATTAATAGCTGCACAATGACTAATGAAATAGGTAAGGACTTTTTCCTCGAGATTGAAAAAGGAGATTTGTTGGTGCGTAAAATTACTGACGAAACTTCATGGTATAACTACTTGCTGTCAGCAGAAGATAATAATATTTCATCATGGATGAACGAAGGTGTTCAATTGACATTGCAAAATGAACACGATAGCGAAATCTTTCGTTCATTGGACAGTGATAAATTTACTTTCAAAATTTTAGAATATACAATTAATGATCAAGATCAGCTTATTGTTCATGCACTATTTGAAGCTGATTTATTGGGCAACAATGGAAAGGTGCATCAATTGCGCAATGGAGAAATGGTAGGGGTGTTTTGGGACTTTGAGTAACGTCTCCAACTCAACAGAAAAAAATATTGCATCGATAATATAAGTATCAATCCAAATTAATCAACCGCGAGTAATAGCTGCCGCTTCCAATAAATGATGCGGCAGTTTTTTTTTGAAACATAGTTAATGGAATGCTTTTCCTTAAAAGCAGTATGGTTAGTTTCGAAATAAAGACAAATGCTGCTAAATGATATTCGTAAACAGGGCTTGCTATTTTTTATAGGTTGCGTGTGTAATTTTTGATGACTAAATGCAATGGCGCACGGAGACACAGAGGAACACAGAGAATTTCTTTTTATATTTAGCGCTTGCTATTTTTTGATTATTAAATGCAATGGCGCACAGAGACACGGAGGAACATGGAGATTTTTTTTTGAAGATTAAATACAGCTGCGCAAGGAGACACAGAGGAACACAGAGAATTTCTTTTTATATTTAGTGGTCGCTAATTTTTGATGGTTGCATATGTACTAACAAGTCGTCCCGTTTGGGCTGTTATTTTCCCTTTTTTTATTAAGATGCAGGCCTGCTTGGGTTTTAACAGCAGCATAAAAAATCTTAGAGCTCCGTAGGAGCAACACCGTTTTTCTCGAAAATGTATTCAGTTCTAGAATCAATTTGATAGAAGTTATTTGGTGCGCCAAAAATTCCTTGCAATTAGCAAGGGATAGCTGCGGATTACTGTATGTTGAAAATCCTTACATGCTTGATAGCTTTCGAGCCCACTAACACATGAAGTGATACATGACTTTTTGATACTTTGGCCTTTTTCCTTGCACTGATTTTTTTATTTCCACTACTATATTATTGATTTTGATGGATGTCAATATTAAACAGCAAGCCCAATTTATTTTGGAGAATCGTAATTTTGATATTGCCCCGAAAAAGTTAGAGGCTTACTGAGCAAGTGTAAATCTTACTGCAAAACCAACCTGTGTATTCGAATTGGGAAAAGAGTTGGCAATTTCTGGTCTGTTGATTACCTGATCATAATAGAATCGAATATTGAATCGCTCGTTCAAAATATAATCAGCTGACAGTTTAATGTTGTATGTGTTCATACCAGCACTGGGAATATTTGTTTTTTCAATCATCTTGCGGATAATTGTAAGGTTTTTGCGCATACTGAAATCAGCAGTAACATTTAAATCATTTTTCAATTTAACCTTTTTTCCACCTACTTTGAAAGGCAAGGTGAATTTAGGAATACGGTATCCGGCACCTATGGTAAGGTCGTTGCTTCTAACTTCGGTAAGTTGTATGCCGGTAAAAGTTAAAGACAAATTGCGATCACGTTTAATTTCCATGCGCGTAAATAATCCATTTTTTTTCCACGTCATGTCTATACCAATCAATGGACTGAAAGATTCAGTAATGCTTACTTGTTGTGCTTCGTATTGTGGAATAAAATTTCCTGATGCATCGCGCACCGAACTAAAGCCATAATCTTGCGGATCAGTATAGTTAATGTTAGTAATAAACGAATTGATATTATAGGTGCTGCGATATCCATGCGTAATATTTACACTGTTCCATATTTTTTTGCTCCATGCCAATTTGCTCAAGCCATCAAAGGTTATTCGCCAGTTAGGTAAGGGCAGTTTGAAGAATTGTGTTTTTTCAACCTTTTTTGGATTGCGACCGGTATAGGCTGCCAGAAACGCATAAGTTAATACTTCCTGTTGTGCTCCGCCATATCCATCTACATAACCGCTATCGGTTAATAGCCAATTCGAATAGGGGTTTTCTATTCCTATAATTTGAGAAATTATTTTCCGGTTCTCATCAAACTGTTCGAAAATTTCATTGGTTTTGTTTTTACGGTCTTTAATAAAAGCCGTATTCCAGGTAATATACGATACACTAAAGTTACCCGATTCCATCGTTCCCACACCACGATAAACTCCTGAAGTATTGGCTCTGTAATTTTCGGTAAGGTTGCGGCTATAATTGCGCGTTGCATTTAATTCGATACGTAAGCCGGTAATGGGCTCTATGGTACTTCGTGCCTGAATATTTTGTGTGAAATTGCGCGTATATTGAGCATTAAAGGAAGTATCAGTGCTTAACCATAAATTTTGCGCAGCATCAAATCTTATGTCCTTTTGACTTCCAAACACAAATCCAAATCCGGGTGCAGTTACCTGCTCTCCTTTTGAATTTTGATAATAGTCTTGACCAAGTATAACCGATGGCCTGCGATATCCCGGAAACATGGTTCCATTGGTTTCGCTAAATGTGCCTCCAACGTTTTTAACAGCTAGTATAGCTTTGCCAATAAAACGCACTACACCTGGTATTTGTCCCGGAGGCTTTGGAGGTTTTGTTTTGGTAGTGTCGTTTTGGTTCTTTGGTTGTTCGGCCGATTTATTTCGTTGTGGTTGCTGAGGGGCCTTGTTAGGTGGTGCAAGTAATTTTTTGAAAAACGGTAGCTTGTTATACAACTGTGTAAATGTTAGTGTTGCATTCAAGCTTTTGGTATTCGAATTTTGAATGGTATTTCCTAATGCACTACTTGGTGTGTTTTTATTTAATACACTATCAAAACGCAATGGGGCTGCTGCCCAACTATAATCAAATCCGTAGCGGGCATTAAGCGAAATCCAATCGACCAACGGCAGCTTATTTAAGGGTACCTGATAGCTTGCATTTCCATTGTGTCCATAGTTGGTGTTACGTCCAAAGTTTTTCAAATTTGTTTTAACCGAATCTTTTTTAGTCTCAGTGTCGAGGCGACCAGCCGGTTCATCAACACGCGATTGGTTATTGGCAGCAAAGTCAAGCTTTAGCGACTTGGTTAAGTCCCATCGCATATCATACTGCCGCACCCAGTTAAAAAACTTATTAAAGGTAGTATCTAAAATTGCACGATAGGTAGTGTTGTTGCGAAGAAGTTGCTCACCATATTGCCTATCAAGATCGTTGCGAATATTGATGGATGCCGGCAAAGGGGTAACATTAAAATCTTTAACTAGTTTTATCCATTTGCTATTACCTACGATTTTCGATTTTTTAAATGGTTCGAAAGGTTTGGGACTTGCATTAAAATTATAGCCCAGCGAGCCTCTGTAATTTCTCAAAACATCAAATTGCATATTGATGTTCCGTCTAAAAATTTCGGAGTATGAATAGCTCACATTAAAATTCTCAATGTCATAAATATGCGATTTGCCTCCGGTTTTGTTTTTGCGAACATTGGTAAAACTAATGGTTTTACGTTGGGTAAAGTCTTGCGCATTTCTGCGCAACTCATCACGATCTTGCTTGGTTTCAAGTGCTTGCAATGCAGTTTCAAAAGGCACATCAGGATCAAGCGGATTAAACTGTGGATTGCTTATTACCTGTCCGAAGCTATAGTAGAACGGAAGGGATAATGAAACTTTATCAGGGAAAAATTTTCCTAACTCCAACGTGGTTGCGATATCATACTGCGTAAAATTTTCGCGACTGCGTTCATTTACTTTTGCTCCAAACCACCAAACCCAATCGTCTTGCGGCTTCCACTTAATGTAAGGTTACCAAGGTGAGCTAACTTGGCAGCTACCCTTGCGGTGGCTGCATATCCGCCACGCTCGTCAAAGTCGGTAAGGCGTAATTCATTTACCCATATTTCTGCACATTTGGGTTCGCCATCATCTTTTCCAAAAGCAACAATGCCTCCTTTTTTAGGGTTACGCACCCCAATCATAATGGTACGAATGTTACTCAGGTTAGGCGATCCAACAATGTAAATGTTTCGGTCACCATCTGTTTTGTATGGCCGGTATGCAGATAGGGTGGAAGAGCCATTTTTTAATTCGCTGTTTCTTATAAGTTTGGCATCTACCAGGTCTTTGAGATTAATATCAATCTCATTTGCCGATGGCCAAATGAGTGCAGGGTCTTCTACTTCACCTTTCGAAATATCAGTAACCTTTATTGGCATTTCGTATTCGTAGTAATTCTGACTATTGTCAGTTCCAAAACGCACAAACAATACTAAGTCGTTATCTTTTACATCGGTAGGACCGCAATTAAAGTCTTGCGTGCATTGCGCATTGGGCTCAGCATGCACATACATCTTTACACGGCCATAGTTACGCATATCAAGATCAAGCGTTTTAAAAGTAGCACGTGCATCACCATCACATAGTCCGCATACACGCAACACCATACTTTGCTCATTCAACCGTTGTTGTTGGATGGATGCTGTATTAATTTCGCGTTGTATGCCCGGAGGTATTACATAATTACATGGTATTTTATTTTTATTTTCTTCGAGCGAGATTGCTGATACTTCAAAAGAAGTATTAGAGTTTGGACAAACATCAAAGTATAGTCCCGGCCCTTGCAATCTTTTGGTATATCTGCGCCATTCGCCCCTGGTAAGGTCAAGGCGGGCAAAACGTAATACGATGCTGTCAGAAAATCCTTTCATAAGTACGCGTATGAAGCCAACACTACGAAGGTCTTGGATATCGCCAAACTTTTGGCGGGTTTCATCATTTACCGGAATGCGAAATTGATACCATGTTATTTTACGATTGCCACCTGAAGCAACTTCAGGATTAGATTCGCGCTTATCTACAATATAATTGCTGCCAACCTCCAACCCGTTTTTACTAATCTCAAGTTCGTATTGAAAATAGTTTTCGTAAATATCCATAGTACCATCCCTGTTAATGTCTTCCATTTCAGGAAAGTTGGTGCTTTGCGTAATATAGGGCTCGCTCGATTGTTTAGACGTTTTGCTGTTGCCATCAGGTACACTAAAGCGCTTATAGCGTTGCAGAATGTCAAGTTGTGCATTGTCAAAATCTGTTCCTCTGAAATAACGGAAATTATCACTCGAAGGATCGGCTAAGGCAAGGTTGTAAGCAGCACTTGCAGTGCCAAATGCCGCAGCAATGTTGTCAAGAAAAAAAGGTTTGGTAAAAACTTTTTCGGTGTCTGTCGGCATTCCATCATATCCTACATCCTGAAAGGCGCGGCAATCATCATCGGTGTCAAATGCATTGGTTGGGTTAGTAGGATTACCAGGAAATAGCCCCCAAGGTCCGGGAAAATTTATTAAAGTATTATTGGCGCAGTTCAATCCGTTTTCAAACATCTTAAAACCATCGTGCAAAATATCTTCCGAAATCTGACCTAAATGAAAGTACAACTTTCCCGAATTGTTTTGACTAGAATAGTCGTCATTAAATGGATCCATAAGCCAGAAAGAAATAAACTCCACGTTGGCAGCTTCAAAATCATTGTTCTCAATTCTGCGCATCATGCCTCCCCACCTGGTTTCGGGAGCAAGCAGGAATCCATCCGCATCAATTCCCTGAGAATAGGCTGTTGGCAACGCATCAAAATTATAGGCACCTCGCTCACGTGGGTAATAGGCGAGGTTTAATACCGGTATGCGTGGAATTATTCCCACAAAGTCGCGTGCAAATAATTCGTCTTCATTTATCTGACGTACCTGGTGATTACTTAATGCATTATTATCAATGCCCGGTGGCAACAATCCGCTATTGGGTGCAAACACCGTGGGGTCAATATTATACCAGGTAAGTAAAGCCCTGTTCAATCCCCAACTGCGCTGATTCGTATCTTTGGTTTCCGGAAACAAGCTTAGGTTGTTTTCTGGAACACTGCTTAAAAACCAGTTGCCCGGATTGCGAATATCAATATTGCTTTGGCTTCCTTCAAAATCATCTATGTACGAAGTTCCTGCCTTTGTTATAACACGAGGATGACCCGGTATAAACTGTGCAAACTCGCCACTTACAGTTATGTTACTTATTTCTTTGGTGCTAATAAAAGGAAGCTTGTCAATCATTTTTGTAATGAAGCGCGAATCGGTTCTGTAATTTCCATTTAAGCCCCATATCGTGTTGCTAATAGGCTCATCACCAAAATTTATTTTTTGGGTAATAGGACGTTCGCTCAAATTTAAAATGGTAGCACCCAAATTAAAATCTTTACTAAATTGGTAATCGAGGTGGGTACCCATTAGCCTCCTTGTTTGCAAGGCAAATAAGGTGTTGCTTTCTACCTGCACCTGCAAGGGTGTTGCACTATTAAGATAGGCCTGATTTATTATTTTTACTTTACCTAAATTATAATCAACGGTAAAGTCTACGTTTTCAACCAAAGGTGTGCCACCACTCGATACCTTAACCGAACCTTGCGGAATGTTTATCTGATTTAAACTTATCTCGGAGCTAACCGAGCTGGAGTATGTTCCGGTAATAAAAAATTTATTCTTTTCGGTGTTCTGTTGTGCCGCAATTTTGGTCTGCCTGTACAGGTCAGTGTATAAGTATTTTTGCGCTACTTGCTGGCTTTTGAATAATGCGGCCAGCGATTTGCCAAATGGTTCTACCAATGGTAAATAGATTCTGCCTTCTTGCGAATTAATAGTTATTCCTTCTATGTAGTCAAAGACACCATCTGGCTGAGGGTCATTATTATTATTCAATCTATCAAGATTTAACACCCTGATTAATTGCTTGCCAAACAAATTGGTTTCGGAAGAAGAAACGGGAAGAAAATTTACATTGGTGCCTGTACTGTCATCAAAATAAAGGATGTTAAGTTTGAAATCTTTTGCCTGTAGTCCATAAGCCTGAATGTTGTAAACATTTTTCATCATCAAGTCCCAAAGGGGCAAGGTTACATTGGTAACCGAGCTCTTAAGTATCTTAACAAACAAACGTTTAGGAGGTTCAATTCCACTATTGGTAAGGTCGCCAACACGATACACCTGGCCACCAACCTGATATTCGTAGGCTACAGCCAATGCTTGATTCGGATTAAGTGTTGATCTTAATGACAACGTACCAAGCCGCGGGTCAAAAGTATATTCACTTGGTTGTAATCGCACTGCATTATCCATACGTTCAAAATCCTGAGGCGCATTAAGACCTAAGCCATTCAGAACATTATAATTGGCATAATTAATATCACGTAGTTGATTGTAAGGTGCTAAATTCAGATTTGCATACAGCGTGTTGCTATTATTGTTTGGAAGGTTGGGGCCATTGGGATCGGTAAGCCCAGTTTTGTTAGGCTTTTTCTCGCCTAAGTCGCCAAAACCTATCAGTGTGCGGGTATCTACTTGTCCGGGTTTTACAACCCAAACTTCAATTTTGGTAACAATAACAGGTGATTGAATTAAAGGAATCTGACGCATCGCATAATCATAATTATCGCGAAAATATTGCGCGATAAAAAAGTGGCGGTTAGCTTCATAGTTGTCGCCCGTAATTTCAAATGGTTGTGTCTGTGCACCGTTCTTTACTTCTATGGTTTTTGATTGTCCTTTTTGCTGCGAGAATACACTTGTTACTGAAAGGTGCCCAAATTGCAATTGCGTTTTTATTCCAAACAAGCTTTGGCTTCCTTGTATGAGGGTACTATTTAAAGGCAGTGTCACATTCCCGGCTTCTATTTTCTTGATAATGTCATCTTCGCCACCTGTAAATTCAAGTTTCATCCTATTCTCGAATTCGAAACTTGCTTCGGAATTATAATTGATGCCTGTTTTTAATTTGGTCCCAATATTTCCTATTACATTTAATTGTATTTTTTGTTGAAAATCGAATGTGGTAACGCTTCGCTGTTTCTCGGGCAAAGCGGGATTTTCGTTGCGGTTTGTTTGGAGTCCAAATCTTAACTCCACCGATCCTTGCGGACGTATGTCAATCGTATTGCTTCCAAATATACTTTCAAATAGCCGACCCGGTACATACAACTTTGGATTGAGGTTTTTCTTTTGTGAGATAATATCTGCCCCATCTGCCAGTTGTTTCCAGTAAGCTTTGGTTGACCGCTTATTTTGATCTTCGTTAAATTCCTGAAAGGTCATGTAATTTGGATTGCGAAAAAACTCGTCTCCAATTCGGTCATTTATGTTGTACTCATTGCTGGTAGGGTCGTATTCAATGGAGGTGCTTATATTAGAAGGATCTTTTAAATAAAGTGGCGAATTGTCGAAAGGCAACGAATACGGGTCGCTAATGCGGTCATCAAAAGGATATTTAAGTGAGTCGGTATCGGGAGCGAAAACAGGCGGTTCGTTTATTTCTATAATCTTGTCGCTAAAATGATTTAATGGCCCTTCCATTGCACCAGTAATCAAACTGATGCCGGATACGGCTATTAACGACAAAAGACTATATTTAAAATAATTGCTTATTTTCAATTTGATGATGCTTAAATAATTCAGTTCTAAGGTTTTAGTTATTTCATGCTATGCGTTAGGTGCAATTAAACGATAAAGTTGTTTAAGTTACTAATTCATAAAGGAACACTATCTTCAGAAACAATCCACAAATGTAAACAAACGCAGTAAATGGGGAAAAATTTTGTCTGGTTTGTAATAATTTTAATTGCCTGAAATAATTTAACATAGCACCGTTTGGCGGGGTAATTTGGTTTGCTTTTTAAGCGTTGAGAAGCATTGCTCACCATTTATCTAATAAAGGTTATTAAAACAAAAGATATGCAACTATATTCTGCTAAAATCTCTTGGCATATTGTTCCTGATAGTAGTGCGAATAATTGCCCGAAATAACATTCTCCATCCAGCTTTGGTTGGCCAGGTACCAGTCCACGGTGTGTTCCAGCCCTTGTTCAAATTGAATGGAGGGCGTCCAACCCAGCTCATGTTTTAGTTTAGAGGCATCAATAGCATAACGTAAGTCATGCCCTTCGCGGTCTTTTACAAAGGTTAGCAGCTTGGCACTTTCACCCTTAGGTCTGTTTAGTTTATTGTCCATTATATTGCACAAAAGATGCAGTAGGTCAATGTTTTTCCATTCGTTATTGCCCCCAATGTTATACGTTTCCCCTTTTTTTCCTTTATGAAAAATTAAATCAATAGCTGCTGCATGATCCTCTACCCAAAGCCAATCGCGAACATTTAAACCTGCCCCATAGACAGGAACCGGTTTGTTATGCATGATATTATTAATTGCCAATGGAATCAGTTTTTCGGGAAATTGATTAGCTCCATAATTATTGCTGCAATTGCTAATGACCACCTGCATTTGGTACGTATCGTGATAGGCACGTACAAGGTGATCGCTACCTGCTTTGCTGGCGCTATATGGGCTGTGTGGGTCATAGCTGGTAGCTTCGGTAAATTTACCTGTGGCGCCCAGGGTTCCATACACTTCATCGGTGCTTATGTGATAGAATAAACCAGAGGACAATAGACCGTTTTTTTTCCAAATTGATTTTGCAGCATTTAATAGATTAACGGTGCCTAAAATATTGGTTTTAATAAAATCCAAAGGGCTCAGAATGCTACGGTCTACATGACTTTCGGCAGCAAGATGGATCACACTGTCAAATGCATGTTTTTCAAAAAGTTGATTGATTTCATTTTCATCGGTTATATCAGCCTTAATAAATTCGTAATTGGTAGATTGCTCTATATCTTTTAAATTTTCAAGATTACCCGCATAAGTAAGTTTATCAAGGTTAAATATTTTATAGTTCTTATAATGGGTAATAAACCTGCGTACTACATGGCTGCCAATAAAACCGGCACCTCCGGTAATTAGAATGTTTTTTTCAAAAGTCATTTTTACATTTAATAAGCAGCAAATATATACACATCTGCACAACTCATACATACGGTAGCTATTTGGACGGTATGCCTTGGCATACCGTTACAGTTTATTTTTTCGCCTGCCAATCAAACATGGTGAACACACAAAAATTAGTTAGGATTTTTTAATGCCTATTAGTTACAATATACCAACTCAAAAAAAATTAATTTAATTGAACACATCGGTTTAATATTTTATCAAGAAAAAAAAGCAATTCATTTTTCTTTTTTATTTAAAACAAGCTCTTCTTACTTAGATAGGGTATGGAGGGGATTGTTGAAGGGTACTATGCGCTTTGATATTTTACAACATAGGCTACGGTTAAAAAAAATATTTGCCCGTTCAAAATATTATTTATATTTACATCGTAACCAATTAAAAAATTATACAGGATGAAAAAAATCACTAAGCCTGAAACCCGCACAGGCAAAGTATTTGCGGGGGGGGGCAATTTTAGTTGCTCTTTGTTTGCTTAGCAATGTAATGGTAGCGCAGTTTAAGGCAGCAACCATACCGGAAACGAAATGCACAAAAAGTGTAGGGCCAACACCTAATTACCCTTACGTTTATCAAACCTCAAATGATATACTTATAACCAATGTTCTTGGTATACTAACTGAAATGGATTTGGTTGTATGGGCTGGTAACCCTGGGAGTATGTTTTGGAAATATTCTACTCCGGGGAACAGTTACTTTGATATTTTAGATTTGCCGGTCAATATCACAGAAGCAGATGTGGCCTTAATCCAACGAAATAATATTTGGTTTGCATTAATTGCTTATTTGAATGGGACAACTCCAATGTTGTTAGTTGAACAATTTAATCCGGGTAATCAAACATGGACACAAGTTTCTAATACGGCATTAGGAAATGGTACTGCATGTCAAACAGGAATACATATTGACAGTGATCAGCAAGAACATTTTTTTATTGTGTTTGATCAAATTAATGCTCAAGGCCAACAAAAAATATTTGGGGCTGCCGGCACCTTTTGGAATAACTCTATAACATTATGTATGACGAATTATGAATTTCCAATATTTAATGACCCTACAGGAACATATACAATTGACCCTCCATACTATACCCCTGATGTTGCAATTATGGATGTGCCTACAATAGCAGGGCAACAATTCAGCAATCCTGGAAAAGTTAAGATTACTTTTATGGCTCCTACTATCGGAAATCCAAATTCAATCAGTCAAATTTGTGTAAGTAATGATCTCGTATTTTCTCAATATCAGAACTGCGCTTTTACCGGACCTTCTGTAAATTTAGAATATTTAAAACTTGCAACCGGTAGTAATGTTTTCTCCCATCCTCGCATAGCAAGAAACAGGCGAAACCTTTCGATAAGTAATGTGCAAGAAGGTTATACAGTGGTTTGGGTTGGCCAAGACTTACAGGACTTTAATATTTATGGCCATACTGTTTTTTATGATTATGTTACACAACCGGGGCCTTGGCCTAAAATACTGAAAACAGATAATACGTATACCGATGGAAGTTGTTACTTTCATGGCTCCATTTCTGACGTTTTACCAGATATTAGTACATATCAAAAATCCCAACCAGTTGTTTCCTATGAAAGAAAAAGTGGGTTGGTAAATCCAAACTCCGGCCAAATAATGTGTATTGGTTTCAATTATTCAGATCCGAATACCAATAATTGGAAATCGGCATGTTTTTATGCAGATAATAGCGATGGAAGACCTGTTAAAACTACATTCTTCAATAATTACGAGTATTATACAATACAACAAAATATATCAGGTAACAACTTTGGTATTTCAATTACCGGTGAACTAAGCGAAAGTTTTATCTACTCATGGATGAAACAGCCAACTCAGCCAACTGGTGAAGCTTATTATAAAGTTGTAACCTCAGGTGCTGATTTACGTATGATAGGTTCAAATAATAATTACACTGAGGAAATGAAGTCAATTGTTATTGCCGATGATAATTTCTTACCAATTGAATTAAATTCAGTAACAAAAATCATTACATGGATAGGTGCACAAGGAGAAATTTATGCAGCTAATTGTGGTGCAGAAATTTTAGATAACAAAATTCCAAAAGGCCTTTCTTTTATATATTATTTAAATAAAAATGGTCAGAGTGAGCGAGTAAAAATATTAAAGCTATGACGCGCATACTATACATTTTACTTGTAGTAATTTTAATCCAACTCAAAGCACATGCGCAAAAACCTGTATTTGCCAAGGAGTGGGAAAAAGTTTTAGGAAGTTCAACCTGGGAGTTTGGGAATCTTAATATGTTATCAAAAGATTCAAGTGGGAGTTTTTATGTAGCCGGATTATCGGAGGGGTTATATCCAAGTGGAACAAAAACCAACCACAATTGCAGCTCCATTGACTCTAACCTTGCTTCGGCAGATATTTGGGTTACTAAGCTCGATGCCAATGGAAATATTATGTGGGATAGAAGTCTTGGAGGAGAACAGGACGAAGGCTTCAATTATTCCTTTTCCGACAACAAAAACAATATTTATCTTATTGGGTCGAGCAATTCAAAACGCTTGCGAAAAAAAACAGAACCACGCTATTCAAAAAGCAAGACTGGTGGATAGTGAAATTGAGATGATAGTAATGTTGTACAATGGGAGAAGCGCGTAGGTGATATATGGGACGATAAAACGTATTGCGGGGCTATGATTCCTGATAATAAATTACTCATTGGAGGATATTCAAATGGCTACATACCCGGTGGAGATGTAACAGATACCTTTGTTGGTTTTATTGATATTTGGATTGTAAAGATGGACACCAATGGCACCAAAATTTGGGATAATAATTATGGTAGTTCAAGTTGGGACTATGCTGGCAATATTTGCCAATTTCCGATTCAAATACTTAATTAGCGGCACTACCAATGGTACCTATTCTGGCCCAAGCTATGGTGATGTAAGTGATTCTTCATTTTCTCTTGTATTTGATTCAACTTATTGGAAGTATGACAACTGGTTACTGTTAATTGACTCAGCAGGTAACAAAATATGGGATAGGCGTTACGGGTGCCTCAAAGCGGATGATTTTGCAATCTGTGCAGCTTTAAGTTCTAATGGTAATATAGCTATAGGAAGTAACTTGGGAATGGCTTCACTGCAAGGTAATTTTTATCCATGTAATGATGGCATACAAGATACTTTGCCACGGGGTTATTTGGATATTTGGGGTTATGTAATAGAAACTGCAAAAGGGAACATGTTAAAGCAACGCAGAATTGGAGGAAATTCCCAAGATCAAATATGGCAAATTATTGCAACTACCGATGGGGGTTATTTATGCGTTTGTTTGTCAACATCTGACTCAAGTTTTGAGAAAAGTGAAAACCGAAAAGTAAACCTTGCTGATCCAAATAATTATGATTTTTGGTTGGTACGTATGGATAGCAATCTCAACATCATCTGGGATAAAACTATCGGCAGTGGCAAAAGAGATGAAACGCCATCGTTGATTCTTTTAAATGATAGTACATTTATTCTTGCAGGAGTGGTTACTGCAGGTAACTCAGGAGATGTGGGTGCGCCATTGTATGATTCATTAATTAATGATGCCCACGACTTTTGGGTAAGTAAATGGCATATCGTAAATCCAAGCAATATTGATGAACTCAATAGGTATAGTTTCAACCTATACCCAAATCCTATTAAAGATATTTTGTACATCACATTGCAAAATGCAAAAAACAAAACCTACCACCTGCAAGTGCAAGATATAACAGGGCGCATGATAGAGCAAAAGGATATTGTACTTGCAAAATCAAATACAGTAATGCTTGAAACTAATGCTTGGTTGCCGGGCGTGTATGTAGTGAATATAGAAGGTGTGAGTAAAAAGTGGTAAAACTGTGAAGTAACGGTACGTGTAAACGTTCTAAGTATTAAGTAATCGCGGGCGAGCCTTTGGCTCGCCCGCAGTATTTTGGAGTAAAGATTTTCTCTTCCTCATAGGTGTTATCACTTGTTTATGGCACAATCATTCCTACCACGAAAAAGGTTTGCCGCTTCCATCAATCTTAAAAATAACATTTGCCAGTTCAAAAACTTTTATAACTTTACAACATCATTTTAAAAATCTAATAATATGAAAAAAATCACTAAGCCAGAAACCCGCACTGGCACAGTATTTGCGGGGGGCAATTTAGTTGCTCTTTGTTTGCTTAGCAATGTAATGGTAGCGCAGTTTAAGGCAGCAACCATACCGAAAGAAATGCACAAAAATGTAGGGCCAACACCTAATACCTTACGTTTATCAAACCTCAAATGATATACTTATAACCAATGTTCTTGGTATACTAACTGAAAGATGTTGGTTGTATGGGCTGGTAACCCTGAGTATGTTTTGGAAATATTCTACTCCGGGGAACAGTTACTTTGATATTTTAGATTTGCCGGTCAATATCACAGAAGCAGATGTGGCCTTAATCCAACGAAATAATATTTGGTTTGCATTAATTGCTTATTTGAATGGGACAACTCCAATGTTGTTAGTTGAACAATTTAATCCGGGTAATCAAACATGGACACAAGTTTCTAATACGGCATTAGGAAATGGTACTGCATGTCAAACAGGAATACATATTGACAGTGATCAGCAAGAACATTTTTTTATTGTGTTTGATCAAATTAATGCACAAGGTCAACAAAAAATATTTGGAGCTGCAGGAACCTTCTGGAATAGCACCATACAATTGTGTATGACCAACTATGAATTTCCGTTATTTAAAGACCCAACAGGCACATTTAACATTGACCCGCCATATTATACACCAGATGTTGCAATTATGGATATGCCAACCGTACCAGCACAAGAATACAGTAATCCCGGAAAAGTTAAAATTACTTTTATGGCTCCTACTATCGGAAATCCAAATTCAATCAGTCAAATTTGTGTAAGTAATGATCTCGTATTTTCTCAATATCAGAACTGCGCTTTTACCGGACCTTCTGTAAATTTAGAATATTTAAAACTTGCAACCGGTAGTAATGTTTTCTCTCATCCTCGCATAGCAAGAAATAGACGTAACCTGACAATTAGTAATGTGCAAGAAGGTTATACAGTGGTTTGGGTTGGCCAAGACTTACAGGACTTTAATATTTATGGCCATACTGTTTTTTATGATTATGTTACACAACCGGGGCCTTGGCCTAAAAAATTGACTACTGACAATACTTATACGGATGGGTCATGTCAATTTCATAATGATCCAAATTTTTTGATAGATATAAGTACATATCAAAAAAAGGAACCTGTAGTTTCATATGAAAGAAAAAGTGGATTAGTAAACCCTAACTCCGGACAAATAATGTGTATTGGTTTCGATTATGTAGATAACACAAACAATGAATATAAATCAGCATGTTTTTATGCGGACAATAGTGATGGAAAGCCTGTAATGACTACTTTGGCCAATAATCACCTTTATTATACAATACAACAAAATACCACAGGGTCGAATGCCGGCATTGCTATTACTGGTGAGTTAAGTGAAAGTTTTATATACTCATGGAGTAAACAGACACCAGGACCAACTGGTGAAGTTTATTATAAAGTTGTCAGCTCTGGCGCTGATTTACGCATGTTGGGTTCAAATAATAATTACACTGAGGAATTGAAATCAATAGTAATTGCTGATGATAATTTCTTACCAATTGAATTAAACGCAATATCCAAAATCATTACATGGACCGGTACACGAGGAGAAGTTTTTGCAACTAATTGCAGTGCTGGAATTTTAAATAGGGAGATACCAAAGGGACTTTCATTTATATCGTATCTTAATAAAAATGGACAGAGTGAGCGACTAAAAATATTAAAGTTATGATTCGCTTATTATGCATTTTACTTATTTTGGTATTAATCCAAATTAAGGCACATGCTCAAAAACCTGTATTTGCCAAGGAATGGGAAAAAGTTTTAGGTAGTGCAACATGGGAGTATGGCAATTTTAATATGTTATCAAAGGATTCAAGCGGCAATTTTTATGTAGCAGGACACTCTAGTGGTAAATACCCCAGTGGTACAAAAACTGATCACAATTGTTATTCTTTCGACTCAACTACAACTCCAGTGGATATATGGGTTACCAAAGTAGATGCCAATGGAAATATTATGTGGGATAGAACGCTTGGTGGTGTACTAGATGATGGTTTTAGTTATTCCTTTTCTGACAATAAGAACAATGTTTATATTATTGGAGTAAGCAATTCAAAACCTGACTGTGAAAAAACAGAACCACGCTATTCAAAAAAACAGGATTGGTGGATAGTAAAATTAAACGAGAGCAATGTGGTACAATGGGATAAGCGCTTGGGTGATATATGGGATGATAAAACATATTGTGGGGCTATGACTCCTGATAATAAATTACTTATTGGAGGATATTCAAATGGCTATATTCCCGGTGGTGATGTAACAGATACTTTTGTAGGTTTTATTGATATTTGGATTGTAAAAATGGATACAAATGGAACAAAAATTTGGGATAATAATTATGGTAGTTCAAGTTGGGACTTAGTTTATAATATTTTGCCAATTTCCGATTCAAAATACTTAATTACCGGCAGCACCAATGGCACATACTATGGCCCAAGCTATGGCGATGTAAGTGATTCTTCTTTTTCTCTTGTGTTTGACTCAACTTATTGGAAGTATGACAACTGGTTACTGTTAATAGATTCAGCCGGCAACAAAATATGGGATAGGCGTTATGGTTGCCTCAAGGCAGATGATTATGCATTATGTGCAGCTTTAAGTTCTAATGGTAATGTAGCTATAGGTGCCACGTTAGGAATGGCTTCTCTGCAAGGTAATTTTTATCCATGCAATGATGGCATACAAGACACCTTGCCTCGTGGCTGGATTGACTCATGGGTATATGTGATTGATACTGCAAATGGGGATATATTAAAGCAACGCAGATTTGGTGGAAATGTAAATGAGCAAGTAATTCAAATTTTAACAACCAATGATGGTGGTTATTTATGTGTATGTCATTCGAATTCTGATTCGAGTTTTGAAAAAAGTGAAAACCGAAAAGTAAACCTTGCTGATCCAAATAATTATGATTTTTGGTTGGTACGTATGGATAGCAATCTTAACATTATTTGGGATAAAACTATAGGTAGTGGTAAAAGAGATGAAACTCCTTCGGTCATACTACTAGATGATAGTACATTTATTTTAGCAGGTGTAGTTACAGCGGGAAATTCAGGAGATGTGGGTGCGCCATTGTATGATTCAATTATTAGTAATGCCTATGACTTTTGGATAAGCAAATGGCATATAGTCAACCCATCAAATATTGAGGAGATTAATCACTATAGCTTTAGCCTCTACCCAAATCCTACTACTGATATTTTTGTACATCACTTTACAAAACATAAAAAATAAAACCTATCACTTACACGTGCAAGATATGCAGGGGCGTACAGTAGCGCAACGGCAACTTACTATAACAAATTCAAACACAATCATGCTTGAATCGCATGATTGGCAACCCGGTGTATATGTGGTTAACATTGATGGAGTGAGTAAGAAGGTGGTAAAGTTGTGATGTAACGGTGAGTGTAAACGTTCTTAGCATAAATTAATTGCGGGCGAGCCAAAGGCTCGCCCGCATTGTTTTGGAGTAGAATGTTATTGCGTTAGTTTGGCCTCTTTGTCCGCGTACAACATTTTTGATATTGTATTTCTTATGGTGCTTATTTTTGGCAGTACCATCAAAGCTTGCCTAATTATCACACTGCAGCCCAAGTTGGTGTCCTCCCTAACATGCAAAACTTCAAGTACAACATATATTTACTCACCCACCCCAAAACTACATCTTCCAACAATCAAGAAAAAACATTTGCCAACTTAAAAACTTTTATAACTTTACAACATCATTTTAAAAATCTAATAATATGAAAAAATCCGCTAAGCCAGAAACCCGCACTGGCACGTCATTTGCGGGGGGGGGCAATCTTAGTTGCTCTTTGTTTAATTTCTAATGTGATGGTAGCGCAATATAGGGCAGCATCAATTCCTGAAACTATTTGCCAAAGTTCTTCTGGCCAAATTAATTTCCCGACTACTTACCAAACAAGCAATGATATTTTTATTGGAAATGTAAATGGCGTGAATACGGAATTTAGCATTGTTGCTTGGGCTGGTGTCAATGGCGCAAGTTATTTTCAATGGCGATACAATAATAATGGCACCATATTTACAGATGTTTTTAATATTCCCTATAACATGAATGATCTTGATGTATGTATTTTACTACGGCCTAATAATTGGTTTGTTCTAATTGCATATAAAGATGTTTCTATCCCCAAATTACTAGCTTATAAATTTAATCCCATAAATAAAACATTTACGTTTGTGTCTAATACCACTTTAGGCAATGGAAACGGAATTTATACAGACATCCAAATAGATAGTGATCAATCAGAACATTTTTTTGTTGTTTGGGATCAACCCAACAATACTGAGTAATTAAAATTTTTGTGCTTCAGGAGGAATAGCAAACAATTCTATTTCTATTTGTATGACAAATTATGAATTTCCATTATTCAATGATCCAATAAGTGGAAGCACTGTGAATCCCCCTTATTATTTTCCGGATGTTGCGGTTATGGAGCTCCCTATCCCGTCTGTTGTAGATATTCAAATGCAGGCTAGAATTACTTTTGTTGGAACTAGTTGTAGTGCTTATCCAAATTCAAGCGGGATAGTTTGTATTCCTAACGATTTTAAATCAACAGATTGGATAAATTGCACATACAGTAGTTTAAGTAATACACTTGCTTACATCAAACCATCGCCATCGGGTACTATCTATACAACTCCACGTATTGCGCGCCATCGCAGAGCTACTTCAATATCTTATTTACAAGAAGGATTTACCGTAGTATGGAGTGCTTATTCAGGTGGGTCTGGCAATATTAAAGGATTTACAACTTTTTATGATTATATAACCAATTCACCAAATTTATTAATTCAAACTACTGATAATACTTATACAGATGGGTTGTGTGTTTTCGACAATATACCACCAAAGACATTGCCAAACATTAGTTCGGATTTAGGTAGCACGAGTATCTTACCAGTTGTAAGTTACGAAAGAAAAAGTGGCCTTGTAAATCCACTTTCCAAGCAAATCATGTGTATAGCATTTAATTTTACTGACCCTTTTAGTGGCTATACATCATGTGCTTCATTCTATGCAAGAAATTTAAATGGCAAGCCATATTGCTCACAAACAGGAAATTTGCCGCAGAACGAATATTATCGTGTTCCAGCAAACGTGATTGACAAATGTCATGGTATTGCCATTAGTGGAGAGTTAAGCGAAAGTTTTTTATATTCATGGATTGCTCCTGCCCTAGTACCACCATCAACAAACATATACTATAAAATAGTACAGTCGGGTGCGAATCTAAAGTCAGGTGATATGCAACATACTTCTGTGAATTATGAAATATTGAATGATCAATTTATTTCAGTAAATTTAAGTAATGCGACCAAAATAATGTCTTTAATTGATATACAAGGCAAAGTAGTATTAGATGCAGATAAAATGGAGGTTAACAAATTACAAGCATTAAATAATGGATTCTACTTGTTAAGCTACTTAGATGCAAATGGTGCCCCGAATACCGTAAAAGTACTTAAGCTGTGAAAACCAGGGCGATAATTTTCTTATTGTTTTTTTTTCCGAATTTTATTTTAAGCCAGCCAACATTTGTTAAGGTTTGGGAAAAAATGTTAGGGAGTCAAAGTGTGGATGGTAACCAATCGTCTAACAATTTTTTTTACAGAGATAGTATTGGTAATATATACCTTGCTGCTATTTCAATTTCAGGTTCGCCATCAGGCACAAAAACTGACCCTAATTGCATTCTAAATGATACTACCATTCCTCCGCACGATATGTGGATAATTAAGTTAGACAGCAATGGCAATCAAATATGGGATAGGACCTTAGGAGGAACAAACTCTGATGGTGGTTTTTGTATGTATCATAGGCAAAATGGTAATTTATTAATAACCGGCTTTTCAAATTCTAAACAGAGTTGTGAGAAATCGCAAAATAATTACCAGAATGATTATGATGGATGGACGGTGGAATTGACTACTGATAGCGAATTGGTATGGAATAGAAGATTAGGCACCAATTGTCTTGATAATTTTTATGTAATAGCAGAAGCACCAGATAGCAGTATATTATTAGGAGGGTATGCAGATTGTTTAAATCCGGGGCATGATTTAACCGATACCAATGTAGGTTTTTTTGATGATATCTGGTTTGTAAAGTGCGATAAAAATGGAAAAAAGATATGGGATCAAAAATACGGTTCTACAGGGATTGATTATATATCTTCAATTATTCCATTGTCAGATTATAGTTATATAATAATTGGTCGTACAGAAGGGCAGAAATCGGGAGATGTAAGTGATTCCTCGTTTTCAGAAAAATTTGATCCCACTTATTTTAAGTTAGACAACTGGATATTAAAAATTGACTCTTCTGGAAAAAAGATTTGGGACAAACGATACGGTTGTTTAAAAGCCGATGACTTACCTGTTACTGCCATATTAAATAGTCAAGGTAATTTAGTGATTGGTGCTACATTAGGTTTGTCATCATTACAAGGGATATTTGAACCTTGCAATGATGGTGTTACTGATACAAGTGCTCGAGGCGCATGGGATGCGTGGATATATACGATTGATACAGCAAGTGGAAATATCCTAAATGAAAAACGATTTGGTGGCGATATAAATGATAACGTCAGGCAAATAATTGAAATGCAGGATAAGGGTTACTTACTTGTTTGCTCGTCCAATTCACATGCAGGGTTTGAAAAATCAGAAAACCCAAAAGGAAATCAGCAAGTTACTAATTATGATATTTGGTTGGTCCGTATGGATTCGGCACTCAATATTATTTGGGATAAAACAATAGGAGGCCTTGGCAATGAATATGGTAATGTAATTGTGTTAAACGATAGTACTTTCATATTAGCAACAACTGTTGATTCGGGCGATAATTATGATATTGGAGTTAGCTCGATTGATACAGTTGGCTTTCCCTGGAAGTACGACATCTGGGTATCCAAATGGTACATCCCTAACCCGGCACAATTACAAGAAATGAGCTTAGCCAGTTTTAACCTCTATCCCAACCCTGCGCAAGATTTGGTTTACATTACCTTGCAACATGCTACCAAAGAAAAATACCAGCTACATGTACAAAACATGAAAGGTGCTACCATTGCAATGCAAACACTTACTTACCAAAATAAAAGCACCATATCCCTTTCAACTGCCACATGGCCACCGGGTGTGTATGTGGTAAATATTGAGGGAGTAAGCAGGAAGTTGGTGAAGTTGTAACTAATACGATATACGTTGCTAAAATTAGTTTGAAGTTTAAAGTTGAAAGTTTGAAGATGGAAGTTTGAAGAATGATAGTTTGAAGATGGAAGTTTGATTCTGGTTTGAGTTATCACATTTATTTTGTTGATGAAAAAACCAACATAAGGCAGAAGCACCTTCAAAAAGCCAGCGACCGGCCTTATTAAATTTATTTGAACAGATGCCTTTGAAGATTAGCTGGCAGGCTTGCGCCAAGCAATCCGCGAATGAGCTAAGGGCAGGAGGTGGGTGGTGCGAATGGCTCGGGTTGTGGGCAAAAATCTGAAAAGTGCAGATGTCAAAAAATTTATGAAGCCTTGAACTTTTGTTACTTTTGGTTCAAGCCAAAAGTAAAAGAATGTAATATAAAGCAAAAAATAGTTTGAAGGTAAAAGTTTGAAGTTTGAAGAATTGTACTTGTTGGGATGACATGCTTCTTTTTCTGTTGTTGGATAACTTATAACTAATACGATATACGTTGCAAAAACAGGAAGGCGGGGCGCTTCGCGCCCCGCCCTAATTCTACATTCAATTCCTCTCTTTTTAATGAAAGCATCAAACATCGTTAGCTATAAAATAGTAACTGCTAAACAGACAATAATAATTCAATTAATGGAAGTGTTACTACTGCAACACAATAGTATAATAAGCCAAACTCCAGTTATGATATGAAATTTCTGCTCGCCATTTCTGTTGTAAGAGCAGCATGCAATTTTTCTAAATCGATGGCGTTATTAAACGCATTGATAGAATAGCGAATATACACTTTGCTACCCAGGCGCATTACTGGAATTTCTATTTTATATTTTTCGAATAAATGGCGTTGAAATTTTTCTGGTTCCGATGTGTTTAGTTCAAGACTAAGCATTTGTAAAATGAAATCGTCCGTTAAAGGTGCCAGCGGTTGGGTTTGTAATAGTTCGGCTAAGACGGAAGCATGGTTTTTTACCAGTTGCCTGCAACCGTTGCTTACATGCTCCCAATTATGGTCAGCCATAAATTGGATAGAATCAGGAATGGTAAGGTAAGCAGAAAAATCGCGTGTGCCGTTAAACTGATGCAAGTCTATAAATTGTGAGTGCGATGGAAACAGTGCCTTATATCCCCAACTAACGATTAAAGGCTCGAGCAGATGTTGGCTTTCTTTATGTGTGTATAAAAACGAACAACCTTTGGGCGTCATCATCCACTTGTGGCAAGCTCCTGTATAAAAATCAGCTTGTAATTGTTGCATGTTCAATGGCACATGCCCGGGTGCATGCGCTCCATCAACAAAAGTAAGCAAGCCATGTTTTTTGGCTTCGGTACAAATTTCTTCAACCGGCAATCGCAGGGCGGTGCTACTAGTAATGTGGCTTATAAAAACCAACTTGGTTTTTGATGTAAGACCTTTAAAAAATTCTGCAACAAATTCTTCTTTCGTTGTTAATGGTAGGGATATATGCTGTTGCACATACTTTGCACCGCTTGCGGTACAAATAAAATCCCATGCTTTGTCGCAAGCACCGTATTCGAGGTTGGTAGTAAGAATTTCGTCACCGGGTTGCAGGTGCAGGCTTCGTGCTACAAGGTTTACGGCATGCGATGGGTTGGGCACCATTACCACATCATCTGCATGGCAGTGGATATACGCACCAAGGGACACTCTGCTTTGGTTTAAATATTTGGGGCCAATCGTTGTAAAAAATTGTACCGGTTCCGATTCTAGTTCATATTGATACTTTATATAGCTATCAAAAATTGGTTTGGGGCATGCACCAAACGAACCAAAGTTTAGATAAGTAACATCTGGAGTTAGCAGGAATAACGATTTTAGATTAGTCTCCATGGTTGATGATTATTATTTAAGTAAGCCGGTTTTCTTTCCAAACGATTCTGAAAAATTGCGGATATCATCAGCAATTTCTTTTTCGCCAGTGGCACGTACATAGGTATCGGCAAGGCTACGCATGGTTTCATAAATAAACTGTTGCATTTCGTCAACCATCATTTCTTTTGTCCAGAGGTCAATACGTAAGGTGCCTTGCTCGCGCGCATCAAAAACGCTTAGCAATAAGGCCTTTGCATTTTTTATGCCTTCGAGGCCCGAGTCGGTGGCACTCCAGTTAATAAGAACAGGCGTGTGCGTTTCGTCTAATTGTATATCAAATTCAATTTTCGATTTTTTCATTTTTTAATATGAGATTTATTGTTTTAAAATCAAGGTTTATACCCCGACTGATTAAATATTTTTAGATGATCGGTATTACTCATGAGTTGAGTAAGCGTAATATCCTTATTGTTTTTTAAGTAGGCTACTATAATTTTATAACCGATGTAGCATCCCAGCCTTGGTGGCGAGCCTTCGGGAAAACCGCTAGTTGTTGGCCCATCGCTTATCAGTTTCATAAACGTTTTATAATCGGTACTGAACAATAACTTATTCTCAATCATAGCTGCCCAAATATTCTTTTCGTTTTTTGCAGCAAATTCCACTTCGGTTTGGCTATAGCCAAACCGAATACTATCGGGCATAGAAGGAGCCATGGCTTGCAGGTAATACCACATTTTGCCGTAATATATCATGTAGTCCATGCATTGATTTTTTGCTAAATCCTGCGGATATTCTTTTTGAAAATATCCGGTTATGCAGTTGGGAGCAATGTATTGGCGCGATAGTTTGCGAATCATAAAATTTGGAAATTGAAGCGAAGGATAAAATTCGCAATCTGCTCCGAGGTAAAAATCGAGCCCGATACCAATGCTGCTGTCTACTGTTACGGTAGCATAATTAAATGCCGAGATGTAGGAAATAAAATTAGGGACAGGCTTTTGCGGATAGTAATATGTGTAGTGCTTTACAAAATCTGTTAACTGTGCCTGTATATCATCCATTTGCGAAAAGGCGGAATCAGTTTTGCTTTTGATAGTTTTTACATCTCTGTCACTGATAAATTTATTTAGAGCGTCAAGCAGGATGGTGTCGTTTTTTATTGGCAGCCGCAACATGCGGTTGCAATAAATGTCGAAAAAGTCTTTGTAGTTGGCACGCAGTTCAGAAAGGGTGTCATAGGTAATGCTGTCTTGTTTAAACAGGTCATTATCCAGTTGTTTAATAACCGCCTCCGAAGTTATTTGCGAAACATCGATTTCGAGTGGATTACTTTTGCACCCGGCAAGCAACAGTATGGCATAAAATATGCAATGCCGGAAATAATAAATTTGGTGGCTCATAAAACGAATGCTTGTGTTTCTATTCAGCAAAGAAAATTTTGAGGCAAAAATGTGTATTTAAACTTAAATAAGTAAACTTGCGCCATATTTTAATCAACGTTAAAAAAATCAATTCAAATTATAAATTATGATGAAGAAACTAATTATCGCATTTGTTCTATTTTCCATGTCGACACAAACGTACGCACAGAAATTCAGATATGGATTAACCGTAACCCCGCTCATGTTTAACTGGCTAAAATCGAATGCCGATTCCATTGAAAGCGATGGCATAAAAATGGGCTTTACCTACGGAGCAACATTTGAAATTAAGTTATACGAAAATCTGGCGCTTAGTTCAGGAATACATGTAATGTACCGCGGAGGTAAACTAACTTACCTTGATACGCTAAGAAAAAGTATAAATGGAATAGATTCGATGACCAGTGCCAATTACAATTGGAATATTACCAGTCAGTACCTTGAACTGCCTATTTGCCTTAAGATGTCAACTAAAGAAATTAACCACTTTAAATACTTCGGTTTGTTTGGTTTAGGTATTGGGTATAACATAAAGGGCAATTCGAAGTTGGAATATGATGGCAAAACCATAGAGAACAAGAAGTTTAACGAAAGCCTGGTGGGTTTTCACACCGCACTACATATAGGTGGAGGAGCTGAATACAATATCAGTGGCAGCACCTGGTTGGTGGGCAGCATTTATTGGAATAATGGATTTACCGATATACTTGATGCCAAGTCGAAGCCGGCAAATCGTTTAGAAACTAAAGATGCCAAGGTAAATACGAACAACATTGGAGTAAGCGTGGGCGTGTTATTTTAATAGCACATCCGATAAATTTTTAGGGCATCCCGTGCAGTTACTGCACGGGATGTTTTGTTTACTGTACTATCAAGTTTGCTTTTCCTACTTTTGCATAAAAATATTTCGTTTGTAATGAGGATAGCCTTAGCTCAATTAAACTTTCATATTGCTAACTTTGAGAGCAATACTCAAAAAATAATAGATGCCATACAACGATGCAAGGTGGCAGGATGCGACCTTGTTGTTTTTTCGGAGATGAGCATTTGTGGCTACCCTGCACTTGATTTTCTAGAATTTGATGATTTTATAAATCGTTGCAAAGCAGCTGTTGACAGCATAGCCTTACATTGCAACGGTATTGCAGCAGTGGTAGGTGCACCTACTCATAACCCGGTACTTGAAGGTAAAAACCTTTACAATTCTGCTTACCTGCTTGCCGATGGTAAGGTGGCTCATGTGGCACACAAGGCGTTGCTGCCAACCTATGATGTGTTTGATGAATACCGATACTTTGAACCTGCTACCGAGTTTAAGTGTGTTGATTATAAAGGTGTAAAGCTTGCCATTACCGTTTGCGAAGATCTGTGGAATTTGGAAGATGACCCCCTGTATAAATCATGCCCTATGGATACGCTAATATTGGAACAGCCACAGCTAATGATAAACATTGCGGCATCGCCTTTCAACTACCAACACTCGGAAACACGGCACCAGATTTTAAAGAAGAATATTGCCAAGTATGGTTTGCCATTAATTTATGTAAATCAAGTGGGAGCCAATACGGATTTAATTTTTGATGGAAATTCACTGGTAATGGATAGTGATGCTAAGGTGTTGTATCGTGCCAATGATTTTGAAGAAGATATAACCATAGTAGATGTTGAAGTAGGCAATAACAATATTGCTCTTACAACGTGCGAACATTTGCTTACTTATGATGGCAATAACCCGGAGGTAGAAGAAAACAGAATACGCAGAATACATGATGCCCTGGTGCTTGGCATTCGCGATTATTTTGAGAAAATGGGTTTTAAGAAGGCCGTGTTTGGTATGAGTGGTGGTATTGATAGTGCATTGGTGTATTACCTTGCTGTAAAGGCCTTGGGAGCAGAGAATGTATTGCCGGTAATGATGCCTTCACAATACTCGAGTAGCGGCAGTGTGAGCGATAGCGAGCGCATGATTGAAAAGCTTGGAACTGCAAGCGAGTTGATTTCTATCAAAACTATTTTTGATGAGTTTTTGGTTGCGTTGCAAAAATTGTTTAAGGCAATGCCCTTTGGCATTGCCGAAGAAAATATACAGGCACGTATACGAGGTGTGCTGTTAATGGCTATAAGTAACAAGCATGGATATATATTACTTAACACTAGCAACAAGAGTGAGTTGGCTGTAGGTTATGGTACCTTATATGGCGATATGTGCGGTGGCCTTTCGGTAATTGGCGATTTGTACAAAACCAAGGTGTATGAACTTGCCCGTTTTATAAATGAAACGGAAGAAATAATTCCACATACGATAATCCATAAAGCGCCCTCAGCCGAGCTAAGACCTAATCAGAAGGACAGCGATTCGCTACCCGATTATGATATACTTGATAAGATACTGTTTGAGTATATAGAACAGCGCATGAGTATAGACAAGATAATTAAACTGGGTTACGATGAGGCGTTAGTAAAACGTATTTTGCGTATGGTGAATAACAATGAGTATAAACGTTTTCAGTTTGCACCAGTTTTGCGTGTATCGCCTCATGCATTTGGTTTGGGCCGCAGGATGCCGTTAGTGGCAAGGTATTTAAGTTGATTTGGTTTTTTAGCTGCTCGACATGTTCCGCAAGCCATGTCAAAGTTACGAGAAACAAGCATTTTCGATGATTGGTTTTTTTATATAACAGGTTCACATATCAGGAATTCCAACCGCGGATAGATTTTTTTTGCACAAGGCATTGACTTTAACTGCTCAATAGTTTTTAACAAACCACTAAATTAATCATCATTAAATTTTCTATTAACATTCCAAATTCTAAAGTCAAATTCAATTTGACAAGCATGAATGCTTGAAATGCCACCTACACAAAGGTTTGGGAATGGTTTGTTTTTTATTTCATCTAAATAAAATTTATTTTGGATAATAATATATAGATAAATTTAGAACAATGATTGCCTAATACAAGCATGCGAATATTGCAACCGTAATTTATTAATTCAAAAAAAAATTTATGAGAAAAAATCAATTCCTGATTAAAACACTTATGGCTACAGCAATAGCTCTAAGTTCAAATGTAGCAATGTCGCAAGGCTTTGTTACCGAAGAAACGCCAATGATGAAAGGTGTAACAAAAAACATCAAGAACAATTGGAAAGTGCGCCCACTTGTTACAGTAGGCGAAACTAACAATGCCATGCAAGATGTAAATAGTGCTGAACTTGGTTATCGTTTGCCAGGTATATTGGATGGTATTGGTGCGTTTTACCGTAGCCCATATCGCGTGCAAGTGCTAGTGAATAGCGAGTTAAGCGGAAATGAAGGTTATACGTATTCCTTATCAAATGGAACACCATTAACCGGGGCTCGCATTACCAGTGTTGATATATTTAGAAAGACTCGCACAATAAAAAAGATGTCGTTAGCTTACGATCGTGTTTTTGATCGTTTTGGCAAAATAGTTACCAATGCATCACAAATCAATGAAGGCTCAAGCACCGGACCAAACGATGGTTTTTCTCGTTTATGTTCAGCAACTGGGATAAAGGCTGGAGCTTTAGGATTTACACGTGATGTATTCTTTGCAGGTGAAGAAACATCAAATGGACAGATGGCTGCACTTGATGTAAATGCTCGCGATATTTATGTTGTGCCAATGATGGGTCGTCCGGCTACGAGAATGTTGCTGCTATTGCTAATTATGGTACCAACAAGGTAGTCATGATAATTGCTGACGACCGTGGTGGTGCTCCATTATTGTTGTATGTTGGCGAAAAAGGTACCGTTGCTCAAAACTATCCGGTAAACCTTAGCTTTTTGAAAAATAATGGACTTGCCAATGGGCAGTTGTACGTGTGGTGTCTGACGACTTTGCAGTAAATGGAGAGCGTGACTATACCACCTTTAATGGTACAGGCAATATCAGAAACGGACGTTTTGTAAAGTTCGATCATTTTTTACCAGCATTGAAAGGAACTGCAGGTTTCGATGCTTTTGGATTCCCTTTTCAAACACAGCAAGATTCGTTAGCTAACCTTAAAAATTATTTTAAATTTTCACGTCCCGAAGATGTGGAGACAAATCCAAATGACCCTACGCAGGTTATTTTTGCCTCTACAGGTTTAAGCTCTATATTTAATGGAGTTGATAGCTGGGGTACAACCTATTTAATTGACTTTAACGATAGCAGCCTTATGGCAAAATTAAATATGCCATTATCGCAAATAGACAACATTGAAGCAAGTTTAAAAGTAGTGTACGATGGTAATGATGCTGGTGGTGGTTTATTTTCAGGTCCTGATTTTGGTTTGCGCTCACCCGACAATTTAACTTGGGCATCTAATGGAATGGTGTATTTGCAAGAAGACAAATCAGTAACAGGATTTGGATTAACAAGCGGCATGGAAGCTTCTGTGTTTGAGCTTGACCCAATGTCTGGCGCTATGGCACGTATACTTGAAATGGATCGTAATGCTGTACCTTTTATGCAATCGGATGTTGCAATTACTGATTTAGGCAATTGGGAATCATCAGGAATATTGGATGTAACAAACTTATTTGAAACCAAGCCAGGCGAAGTTGTATTATTGTTTGATGTGCAAGCACACTCAGCAGCAAATGGTTTAATAAATGGAAGTGCCAATTTAGTGCAGGGTGGACAGTTATGTTTGGCAACCAAAATATTTCCAATGGTACAATCAAGCAATAAGTCGATTGCAACTTCTAACGTTACAGAATCTGAATCAAAAGAAGATTTAGTATTTCCTAATCCGGCTGTTGATAAACTGAATTTTATAGAGCGTAATACAGGTACAGTTAAAAATGCCGAAGGAAAAGAAGTTTTGAAATTTACAGCAACCAACAATATTGATATACAGACTTTACCGGTAGGTGTTTACACTGTTATTTTTGCAAATGGCAGCGAAAGTAAGTTTGTAAAAAAATAAGGCTACCTTTTTTTAAAATATTCAATTAACAGAGCAAGGAGGCCCGTAAGCCTCTTTTTTGCATTTTATCCTTTGATGGAGTATATCAGGTACACTAACTAAAAGAATTTTGTTATGAACGAATGAGGAGTGTATTTAATCAGACCAACTTAGCACTAAGCATAGTTCATTCTAAAAAATTATTGTACCACCACCAACTTGCTTTTGTAAGTTTTGCTGCCTGCAATGTTAACATAATAAATTCCTTTGGGTAATGCAGAGGTATATAAGGCCATTTTACGATTGGTAACATTATTATGCATTGCATGCATTTGTCCTTTCAAATCGTATATGGTAATGGTTACAGATTCATCGGTGAGGTACGACCAATCGATAATAGCATGTGTACTTGATGGATTTGGATAAATAGAAATACGGTTACTATTGGTAAGTTCTTCCGTGGCCGTAACAAGGGTGGTAGTAACATTCGAGAAGATGTAAGCATTGCTCGATACTTTGCTTGCTGTGCATGGGCCAGTTTGCAGAATTCCAATAGTATATTGATTACTACCTTGCGGTGCATAAATATCGGTGTAGGTAATAACCTGATTAATAGTGCCAATGCTATCTATGAGTTGCCATCCACTGCCATTAGAATTTCGGAAGATGTAATAATAAGGTGAACCTATTAATGCATTCCAAAGCAATTGTGCCTGATTGTTGCCACCTGGGAAAGATAATAAATGTATTGTTGCCAATGTTTTGACAATATTGCCAGCAAGATAATTTCCACAAGAATCAACCGCTTGTATTTTGTATCTAAACGAATGTTGGCTCGGGCTTGAGGTTAAATCTACAAATGTGCTAAGGCTATCTATTGTTATGGTAGCAATGGAGTCGTAAGTAAGACTATTAGATTGACCAAAGATAATAGTTCCTTGAGCATTTTGACCTGGTTTGTCTTCCCAAATCAACTCACATTTGTTTATTGCGGTATCTACACCTAAATAGCAAAAGTTAGGCACTTCTATTTGTGATACTTTATCGTTGCATTCAAAGCAAGGATGTTCTTTCATTTGAAAGGGTAAATTAATATTCAATGCTGTTGCTGCATTATCAAAAGAATTGTTGGCTGTAATAACGTAGTAATAATAATTTGGCGCCATAAGTGAATCTTGAGGGTAAAAATCGATTGTGCTTCCAATATCAACATCAAACGTGCCACAAAATAATATTTTGCTACTGTTGAAGTCGGTAGCATTAGTAACCTTAGAGTTAAATGGTCCATAAATAATAATTCCTAGTGAATCTGAATTCGAATTGGAATATAAGATGCTATAAATCTTAATAGAATTTAAACTATGATCGTAGCAAGCTGGTGAGTAAAACCAAGTTTGTCTCCCTGTAAATGGGAGGCAACCATAGTCGGGCCCAACAATGCCCGGTGTGCCTGGTGGCGGCACTGGAGCTAAGTTATAGCCTGCATTATACCATTCTAAGACAGCATTAGTAAAACTAGATTGTGCTTGTATCGAAAAAGCGAACAGAAATGCAAGGCATGTTAAAATAATATGTTTTTTCATCGTGATAAATTTTTAGAGTTTAATTACAATACGTAAACAAGTATTAAATGTGAGTAAGAAAGATGAAAAAGGGAAATTTTAGTCTATGATTGGAGCGCATAGCTGTGACGCCAAACATGGACAATTGCATCACCAAAATTTGCGGCTGTAAGAATCAACTTGTAAATTTGACCGATTAGATAGTAGGTGGTGTAGTTTGGGTTGTATTGATTTTTAGGAGAATTGTTGCCCGATGTTGTACTTACTAACCATAGCAGGCTTGCGCAAGGGATAGTAGCGGATACCCCGCAGTATGCGAAGGTTGTGGGATGCACGAGGAGTAGCAGCGGATAGCCCGGCCGCGCATGTACAAAAAGGGGGCAGGTATTGGCGCAGTTGGTTTTGTACATAAGAGGTGCGCCCACATGTTATCATTAAAAAATAATAAACGACCATTTTGCATTAAATAAAATATAAGGAGTATGCGTAAAAAGAACACAGCAGTTGATACTGAGAAAATGAGTTTCGAGGATTTTAAGCTAACCGTGCTGAACGATTATTATATAGGGCAGTTGAGCAGGCATGCCAGTTTGATAGGGCGTAAGGAAGTGCTTACCGGAAAGGCCAAGTTTGGAATTTTTGGTGATGGCAAGGAGGTGGCGCAACTGGCAATGGCTAAAGCGTTTAAGAACGGGGATTTTAGGTCGGGATATTATCGCGATCAAACGTTTATGATGGCAGCAGGCTTGCTTACAGTAGAGCAATATTTTGCGCAGTTGTATGCCAACACAGATAGGGATGCCGATGTGTGTTCGCAAGGTAGGTTGATGAATGGGCACTTTGCTACACGCCTTGTGGACGATGCCGGCAATTGGTTGCCACAAACGCAGATGAAAAATTCTTCGGCAGATATTTCGCCTACTGCCGGGCAAATGCCACGCTTGCTTGGATTGGCGTATGCATCGAAATTGTATCGCGAAAACAATGAGTTGAACACTGCCGATTTCGAAAACTTTTCGATTAATGGAAATGAGGTGGCCTTTGGTACTATAGGTGATGCAAGTACAAGCGAAGGTTTGTTTTGGGAAACGATGAATGCCGCAGGTGTGCTGCAAGTACCTTTGGCCATGAGTGTGTGGGATGATGGGTATGGTATTTCGGTATCGAAAAGGTATCAGACTATTAAGCAAAGTATAAGCGAGGCATTGAGTGGTTTTGCCAGAACAAATACCAAAGAGGGATTTAATATTTACTCGGCACCGGGTTGGGATTACCCCACCCTGTGCGAGATGTATAGCGTAGGTGTGGCTGAGTGCAGAGAAACACACACACCGGCATTGTTTCATGTGATGGAAGTAACGCAACCACAAGGGCATAGTACCAGTGGATCGCACGAGCGTTATAAATCGAAAGAGCGGCTTGAGTGGGAATCGGAATTTGATTGTCTGATAAAAATGCGCGAGTTTATTCTAAGCAATGGATTGGCCGAAGATGCGGAGCTTGATAAGCTGGAAGCAGAAGCGAAGGCGAATGCCAATGCAGGAAAGAAAAATGCGTGGGATAATTTTGTAAAATCTGTAAGTGCCGATAAGGCGCGAGCGACCACAATATTGAATGCACTGGCAGCACAAACTAGTAAAGGCGAACTTGTAAATAAAGTAGTTGCGGAGTTTGAAGAAAATAAAGAGCCTGAACGTAAAGGAATTATGGTGGCAATAAAAAAATGTTTGCGAGCAACTATAGGCGAGCACAGCGAAGCGCGAGAGGCCGCAGTGCAATTTATGAATGACTTTGCTGCCGAAGCACATGACCGTTATAGTAGTTTCTTATACAGCGAATTTGAAGGCAATGCACTTAACGTAAAGCCGGTGGCACCGGTGTATCATGAACCGCAGCACATGGCTGATGCACGCGAGGTATTGCTTGCCAACTTTGATGCATTGTTAAATAAGTATCCCGAAATGTGTGTGTTTGGCGAAGACGTGGGTAAAATAGGAGGCGTAAATCAGACCTATGCAGGCTTGCAGCAAAAGTATGGAGAGTTGCGTGTACAGGATACCGGTATACGCGAGGCCACTATTATTGGCCAGGGTATAGGGTTATCGTTACGTGGTTTACGCCCCATTGCCGAAATTCAATATCTCGATTACCTGGCTTATGCCATACAAATATTGTCGGACGATGTTGCTTGTTTAACCTATCGTACTAAGGGCTATCAGCGGGCGCCACTTATTGTGAGTACGCGTGGTCATCGCCTAGAAGGGGTGTGGCATAGCGGCTCGCCTATGCAGTTTATACTTGGTGCATTGCGAGGTATGTATGTGCTGGTGCCGCGCAATATGACACAAGCAGCAGGATACTACAATACGCTGATGCAAAGCGACAGCCCGGCACTTATTATTGAATGTTTGAATGGCTATCGCCTTAAAGAACAGATGCCTGCCAACCTTGGTGAGTTTACGCTAATACCCGGAGTAGCTGAAAAATTATGCGTGGGTACGGATGTTACCATGGTATCGTACGGTAGCACCTTGCGCGTAGCGCAAGATGCCATACAACAACTAAATGAGTTGGGTATAAGTGTAGAGTTGATAGACCCGCAAAGTCTTATACCTTTTGATACCAATAATCTGATTATAGAAAGTTTGAAGAAAACGAATAAGTTGGTTTTAGTAGATGAAGATGTTACGGGTGGTGCAACAGGATATATGTTGCAAAAAATAGTGGATGAGAAAAATGGATATCAATATCTTGATAGTAAACCAATAACGATATCGAGTAAAGATCATCGCCCTGCTTATGGCAGCGATGGTGATTATTTTTCGAAATCGAATGCTGAGCAAATTACCGAAGCAGTATATAACATGATGCATGAGTATGACCCTGCAAGGTTTGGTAAGATGTATTGATAATTATTTACATCGATTTTTTTTAAAGTAGCTGATGCAAATTCCTGATTCGGAAATAGAATACCGCACCTCACGTAGTGGTGGTAAGGGCGGACAAAATGTAAATAAAGTAGAAACAAAAGTGGAACTTTTGTTTGATATAAACGGCAGCAGTCAATTTGATGAGGAACAAAAACAGCTGATAAATAAGATACTGGCTAAGCGGCTAAATGAAAACGGCAAAATTAGTATTACTGCACAGGCTGAACGCACTCAGTTGGGAAACAAAAAATTAGCTTACGATAAATTATTACAATTGCTTACCCGGCTTTGTATAAGAAAAAAGAACGCAAGGCAACAGCGATGCCCGAAGAAGTGAAGCAACAGATAAAGGCGAATAAGCGACAACGAGCCAAACAAAAAGAGCTTAGAAAAAAACCGGAACTGGAATAATTACAATCGCATCATTCATTAAATTTTTTTGAGCAAGGGTATTCGCCCTTGATGTAATTGTAAAATAATTTAATGTAGTAGATAAGGTTTGCATAGACAAGATTTTGACGGAGGCAAATGTCAACAATGCAAATTGAGTACAGAGGATATACGAATCATGAAAGAAGATTTTATGGATTGGATGATGGTTGATTGGGAGTTGATTGTTGGGGGATTTGTTGTTGGTGGAGCAATGCTGTTATAGCTGCTATAATTATTAAATTGGGAAGTAAAATAAATGTAGCGCCAACTACTATCACTCATCTTGTACCTGAGTTACGCGAAACGGAATTGTGAATAATATGATTAGTTCTGTTGTGCACATTTTAATATTCGTTCACCGAATCATGTACGTAAGAAATATTCTTTAATTTAAGATTTATTAAACTAAGCTTTTCGAACGAATTCAGATTTTAAAGCCATCGAACCAAATTCATCAATCTTACAATCAATGTTATGGTCACTATCAAAGTTTAGACGAATATTCTTAACCTTAGTGCCTGATTTAACATGTTTAGGAGAGCCTTTAATAGGTAGATTTTTAATTATGATAACACTATCTCCATTTTGAAGTTCGCTCCCATTTGCGTCTAAAATTTTATTGCTCTCTATTTCAACAATTTCATCTGCATTCCACTCATTACCACATTCGGGACAAGCGTATAATTCGTTTCCCGTTGCGTAGGCATAAGGTGATTTGCATTGTGGACAAGGTTTCATTTTATTATATTTAGTTAGTTTTTTATTAGGATGAGGTATGGTGTAAGCCTTTAAAAAAATCAACTGCCCACAGCAACACATTGATAAGATGTGGTGAAGATAAAAATTACTATGAGACTATTGGCATGCTAAAGCAAAAGGGAAGAATATTAATGCAACACATTCTTACAAACTGGTGTAAGCTCGGATTTATCAAGTTTGGATTGCGATATTGGAGCAGAAAAGATTATGTTCTTTAATGTTGACTTGCATCTAAAAATGAAGGTATGATTTATTGTTCTATGTAAACAAAAAGTTAGATCCGTTAAAAACCATAAATTATTCTTTTCAGCATAGCCTTAGCAAAACGTGTTGACGGCATTGATTTAATGATTTTTAAATCTTCATTGAATGTTGATTCCTCATCTAAAAATTTAAAAATAGTTTGAATTTTAGTTTTTCTAAATAAACTTGAAAACAAGTTTGGGCCTTCTTCATTATGCTGCGCAAGCACGTCTAAAAAAAGCAAATCGTAAAACCAAAATTTAGATGGTTTCGCAAACTTGCTCAGGTTTTGTTCTCCCTTTAAAAATTCTATCAGTTGCTTTGTTTTTCTGGTGGTATTCCTAAAAGTGTAACCTGTGCTGGCCTTGGTCCAACCTCCGGCTGTTCCAATGCTGAGAACGTTCCTGGTGTTATACTGCTGAAACTTATAAGAAGTCATTGGTATAGCGCCACGCTCGGTTTCTTCTATCGTGTAATTTTCTATGCGCTTATCTTTTAAATAGGCAAGTATGGCTTTTTCGTAAGCATCTTTTGTAAGTAATTTTTCAGAAAATAAGGTGTACTCAATCAACGCTTCCGTTTTTGAAATTGGCAATACGTACATAAATGCCGTAGTTCCATTTTGTGGAATATCAAAATCCATAAAAGTTGCTACATCATCATCAAATTCGTTTTGTTGAGTTTTAATAAACCAACCTATAAAATGTTGTTGTAGCACCGGATATTTTTTTTGCGTTAGGTACTGCTTATTAAACTCGATACTATTAATGACCTTTGAGGTCTTAAAGCTACCTTCATCTGTAATTACCTCAACATCGTTGTCGTGCTCCTGAATAGATTTAACTTCAGCGTTAAGAAATTTAATATTCACTTTTTTATCTATGACCTCCCAAAGTTCTTTATAAAACTTTGCACTCCTTATCATTTTATAGTGATAAGGAGTTGCATCTATGACCTTTGAATAATCATTGCTGCCAAAATATATTTTTGGCCATGTTTTATGCAAAAGTTTTTCCCACTCACCTTCGCCATTTTCCCAAAAACACCAGGTTCGGTTGTTAGTGAGGTTTTTATTTTTATCAATAATAAGAATAGATTTATGGTCATAATAAGCATCACCAGCCATTCTGTAGGCTAGAATTAATCCGGCAGCACCTGCTCCAGTAATGATATAATCAGTCTTTGTCATTTATGTGAAAAGAAAAACGGTGAAAAAAATAACAATAGAAATAAATACATGCCACGAAATTAATTTATTAGACAACACATTCAGTCTTTGGCAACATAAATGTGAAAAAAATGCAATTATAAGCCAACCTAAGTAATTTTGAACAGGTACAACAGTGCCTTCGAATTGCCAAAAATCAAATCGCGGAGCCGATACTTCAATAATCAGGTCTAGTGCGGTCATAAGCACAGCACCAATTATGGCCGAGAGCCAAATGTTTTTTGAAAAATGCTTAGTTATATCTGCAGTAATAAATGTAAGAATGGCCCAATTCGCACAAATCACAAGTGGTACACCAAAAACTTTATATCCAAGGTTATTGCCATAGGTATAGCTTCCAAAAATAGGTCCGTAATTAACCCCTAAAGCTTCTGAAACAAAACCTAAAGTGAATGGTATAAAAAATGCCAGCACTGTTTTTACACTCCAGTTTTCAATATTCCATAATACGATGAGCGCAGTTAATAATAAATTGAGTGGCGTTAGTGATAAGAACCAATCTTTATGCTGCGATAAAATTCCAAGAATACCCGAGATAGTAAAAAGCCATATAAGACCAATGCTTAAAGCAATTTTATATTTTGAAACCAAAATCATTTTAAAACTGATTTTGAAATTAATTCAGAAACAATTTTACCGGATAGTAAACAAAGTGGAATGCCTCCACCGGGATGGACGCTGCCACCGCAGAAATAGAGGTCATCTATACTTCGTTTAAAATTGGGATGTCTTAAAAATGCACCAAATTTATTATTGGATGAGGCTCCATAAAGTGCTCCCTGGTAGCTTTGTGTTTTAGACTCTATTGTTCTTGGATCTAAAACAGATTCATAAACAATAAGTGGTTCGAAATCTTTATTCAAAAGTTTACTGATTTTAGAAATAACATTGGTTCTGGTTCTTGCGATTATTTCGTCCCAATCCTGACCTTTGTTACATGGAACATTCACCATGGTAAACCAGTTTTCGCAGCCTTGTGGCGCATCGGTTGGTTCATCTTTCGAAGTGATGTTAATATAAACTGTGGGGTCGTTGTGCACATCATTTTTATTAAAAATATAATCGAACTCTGTATGGTAATCTTCTGAAAAAAAGATGTTATGTAATTCTAATTGCTCAAAGGTGTGTGCTATTCCCCAATAAAATATTAAAGCTGAACTGCTGCGTGGCTGAGACAGCATTTTTTCGGGTGCCTTTTGCTTTGGTAATAAAGTTCTGTAGGTTGGAACTACATCAGCATTTGACACCACGATATCGAAATGTTTTATTCCATTATTTAATCGAATGCCGGTGGCTTTATTATTTTTGATAATAATCTCTTGTACTTTTTTATTAAACTGAAATTCAACACCAATATCTTTTGCCAATTCAAATAAGCTCATTGTTATTTGATGCATTCCTCCTTTTGGAAAATAGGTTCCATAATGTTGCTCTAAATGCGGTATCATTGACATTATTCCGGGTGTCTGATAAGGATTGGAGCCATTGTAAGTAGCAAATCTGTTAAAAAACTGAACTAATTTTTTATTGTTGAATGAATGAGCATTGTAGTCTGCAAGCGTTGTATCAATATCTAAACTTGTAATATTAAAAACAGCTTTAATTACATCTTTACTAAAATAGGTAGCTAATTTATGAAGTGATTTTTCTAAAAACAAACTTGCTGTGAGATCGTACTTCTTTTTACTTCTTGCAAAATAATTAATGAGTAATTGCTCTTCAACTCCGAATACTTTTGCAGCAGATTTCGCAAAATCGCTTGTATTTGCCAAAGCAGAAAACGTAGTGCCGTCTTCAAAAAAATAATTACAAATGATGCTTTTTCTTTTATAGCTGAAGTATTTGGCCATTGGCTGTTTGGCAACACTGAATAATTCTTCAACGTATTGAGGCATTGTAAATAAAGAAGGACCCATATCAAAGCGATATCCCTTTTCTCTAAAAGCGGTAAGCTTACCACCGGGATAATCATTTGCTTCAAAAACAACTACGTGATGGCCCATAGCTTGCAAACGAATTGCTGCAGCCAAACCTGCAATACCTGCACCAACTATAGCAATATTCTGAGCAGCTGTTTTCATTAATTTAAATTAAATTTTTAACGTTCACTCCGTTCCAGATGCCTTCAAATTTGCAGGGAACAAACCGGGCAAACATTTCTTCTTTATACCAATTTAATTTTCTGGTTAATAAAACTACCTCCCGGTGTTTAGGATTTTTATAGGCATAATCAAGCATTTCGGCTTGTGTTTTCCATATGCTTATTGTGGCCTGCTGAATTAAAGGCCACTCGCCAACACCAATAGATAAAGCAAGGCCATCGTAACCTTCTAAACTCTGACTTACCGCACCTACCTTACTCCAAAAAGACCATAATTTATTTAACCTAATACTTGCCCTTGTTAATACAATTACCGGTTTGTGAGATGCTAATTTTGCACTTTTTTCAAACGGCTGAACGCCATCCCACAGACCATGAACTTCGGCAGCATTCAGATAGGCGGTAAATAATTCGCTGCTGCGTTTTCGATAGGCTTTGAAAAAGGAATTTTCTTTAAAAAACGCCTGTGCATTTGCTTCCGACTGCCATACGCAAAAAAGAACATACGTTCCAAAATTGGGTATAGCACTAAATCCATTTTTAGCACCTGAACCCAACAACTTATAAAAAGTTAAACCTTCAATGTTTTTTAACGAGCTATGACCAAATTGCATTTGTGTAAATGCCCACCATTTATTTCTGAAATTTTCGACCTTAAAAAATGTACTTGTAATTATCTGACTCATTAAAAAAGAAAAGTTTTACAGCTACTGTTATTTGAAATCATATGACTATTTTTTTTCAATTACCACCAGTTGTATTCCCATTGGAAAAAATTTTTCAAAAAGAAAAAATGGAAAGCATACTATTTTTAGAAATACCAATGGCCAAAATTTACCTTCCATATTACCCGACCAGTTTATTTGTTGCTGTTCCATTTTTCCTAACCACCATAGCGTGAATGCGTCCAACGTACCGTGATTTTGATGATATATTATTTTCCATTTATCGCTTTTGAATAGCACGTGAAAACCTTTTTCAGAAAAAAGTGTCATGTGCCTAGGGCTGTGCCACCCTTGCCAGTATTGTTTTTGTTTTTTTGCGCTTATACTTTTGTAATCAGGCACTTCAATAATTAATTTACCACCGGTGTTTAAACAATCGTAAAGTTTATTCACTGTTTCTTTTAGATTATAATCATGTTCAAGATAATGCCAAAGGGTTATTATATCAAACAAACAAGTGGGCTTAAAGTTTGCAATTGATGTTTTAATAAGTTGTAATTTGTCAAACGGGTTGTTCTTCCAGCCATTGTCAGAAAAATCTATACCTGTACCTTCAGCATTTAATTTTTGCTGCGCTAAATTTAAAAAACTTGGGTTACCACAACCTACATCAAGGATAGAAAATACTTTTTTAGATTTTGTATAGCGAGCAACTAATTGTACCCTCTTTAAGTCAAGTGTTTGCTGGCTTCTTGCAACAAATGAACTGTATTTGCCCCATGCGGCAGCTCCTTTGTATGGTAAATAATTATCAGTATAGTACGCATCTAATACTTCTTCTTTTACAGGATTAGTTAAAAAAACAGAATCGCAAGCCGAGCATTTATTGAAAATATAGTGCTCTTGATTAGCTTGATGCATCATGGCCTTGGTAGCAATGTAATAGCAGCTTTTATTACTACTGCAAACCGGGCAATTTACTATCAACATTTCATTCATTCTATATTTTTTAAATTGGTATGATTAAGTCCGCTGTTGCTGCAAGCGTCTTATGCCTTATCTAAAGCGCCATTTTATATTAACTTAATATCATGTGTCGATTTTAAATTCAAGCAGTATAATCAATTTATTATTAAAATCTTTTGTGGGCTTGTCAAGTGAAGCAAAAAATTGTTTGTCAAGCTGTTCTACTGTTTTGATTGCTTTTTTAATATTTTTTAATCCAGTTCCGGTTAGCTCAACAGTTTTTGCTCGTGTGTCTGTTTTGTGTTCTTGCCGCTTAATAAGTCCCTTTGTTTGTAAAGTTCTCAAAACAGTTGAAGTTGTCATTGGGTCAATTTTGGTATGTGCCGATAAAACAATTTGTGTCGCCCCATGATTTTGACTAGTCAGCCTGTGAATGCTCGCCATTAGAACAAATTGTGAATGAGTTAGTTTATATTGTTTTAAAGCTTTATTAATTTCTCGTTGCCACAAGTTGGTCACTTGCCGCAATAGAAAGCCGGTACTATCTTCTGTTTTTGTAAAACTAAAATCTGTTTCTGATATAATTTAAGTTTTTTTCTGCAAGTTCAATTAATTTCTCAACTGCAATTGGAAGTCCAACATTGATTTTGCTACCAATAATTTTTGAAAAGAGAAAAGTCATAAAACCTGTCATTACAACTTTGTGGGTTATTTCAATGCCATTTTTGGTTTCGGTCATTGTATGGATAAAGTCCATTTTACAAAGCAGTAAAAAACTTCTGTCATTTTTTGCCAATAATATTTATGGCTAGAAGTTTCTGTTTACATTACCGTTAAAGGTTTTGCGGCAATGCGAAGAAACGGATTAGGGAGTGCAAAACTGTCTGCCAACACTTAACTTGATACAAGGTAGAATGCTCAATTAACAACTAAACCGGCTTTTGCTAAATGTCTGCAATTGGATATTTTAGTTCTTTTTTGTCAGGGCAAAATTAAAATTCAAATTTGCTATGATTCCGTTGTTTTGTTGAAATACATTTCTATTGTTTACCTCACGGCTAAGTTGTAAAGTCTGATTCAAATATCCTGCTTCAATACGTAGTAATGCACTAAATCTGTATCCTAATAATATCCCAACTCGGTTTTGGTCAAAAATATTTTCATTCACGTTTTTACCAAAACCTATAAAGACTTCATCATATAGTGCAAAGTATGGTGTTTTATCCTTAATCTCTTTACCTATTAGTGGTATTTGCATTCGGAACATATATCTAAATCTATACAATAGTGGAAATTCATCTTCGCTTGCAAGGTTAGTATTTGAGTATCTTCCAACCCAACGTTGTTCAAGCATAAAGCGGTGTGATAAATCTACAATGGAAACCTTATCAGTTATGGTCGTCATTTGAAACAAACGGTGTTCTGTAAAGTCTTTGCCCATTCCGTTGATAGGAACTTCTCCATAAGGAAAAGTTTCTATCCAGGCATATCCAAGTCTCAATTGTACTTTTGGGTTCAATTGATAATTAACCCCCAAGCGTAATAAGCTCTGTTGCCATTCAGTAATTATTTCGTTTCTTCGAAACTGATATTCAGTATGAATGCCTAATTTTTGAGAAATCTTGAATGTTCCAAAATAATTGTACCAACCGATGCTATTACTGTTAATTAAACGACTATTCTGTGCTATTAGGATTTGTGAACACCCTAAAGAAATAATAGCAAGAATGATTTTGATTTTCATCTATAAATTTTGCATTTATTCAAAATCTTATTTTTGACCCAAGATTTTGATTTTGATTAAACTGATCTGGCAATTTCAACTTATTGTCGTGTAAGTCTAAAAATTTCAAGTTTTTTATTCCTTTTATTTCTAATGGTACTTGTTCAAACCGGTTGTTATTAAGGTATAATGACTCTAAACTATTTAGTTGAGAGATACTCTTAGGTAACTTTTTTAGAGAATCATTTTCTAAGTGAAGCGATTTAAGATTAGGTAATTTACTCAATACAGGAATGTTTTTATCTAATTGAAAATATTTATCATCGTTCAAATACAACTCCTGTAGGCTTGATAATCCTATAAAGGATTTAGGCAATATTTTGAAATCATTACCACTTAAATCAAGCACTTTCAGATTTTTTAGATTGCCTATTCCCTCTGGAATGTTTTTCAAATGATCGTTTTTCAAACTTAAATACTGCAGGTTGGGAAATTTTGACCAAATAGAATCTGAGAATTGTATATTTTGATTGCTCAAATTTAGTCTATAAACGTTTTCTGGTTCTTTTAAGGCTTCGTCTATAGTAAGAAAATCTTTGCTAAGCATTGCTGAATCTGTCAGTGTTTGTGCTTTTACACTTTGAAATAAAAGTGTAATAGGTAACAAAATCATACCTAATTTTTTTATCATCATTTTGTTATTTGTAGTGTAAGAATATTAAATTTGATAAGGCTACAAATTTAATGTAGCCTTATCAAACTTCTGCCTATTTGGGGCTAAACGGAAGTGCCGATTTGTGAACGATAATTTTCAATTTTCCATCTTTGCCTTTTTTTGAAAACCCAGGTTTTGTCAACCATTACTTCTTTGCCGTCCTTGTTTGTTACCCAAACATTACCCATTGTAATTGCAACAGAACCGTAAATCTGAATCCCTTCATTTTTTTCACCAGAATTGTCATAGCGAGCCTTTACCCACGGAGTAAGGGCAAAGCCTTTGTCATTTGGATAGTCGGGGTCTCCTCCGATAAAATAGGCTAATGCACCTTTTTTGTCGTTTCTAAAAGTTTGTTCGCCAAATGCAAGTGTGGGTTTGAAAAACACCTTTCCATTATCATAATTGTAAGCCTCAGAAAGTACTTGTTCGGCAAATCCTTTATAGTCCCCGCCTTCTTCTTTCAGTTTGCCAATTTTCACTAAAGCATCACACCAAGCTTGTTGAGCTGCATTCACTTCGTCATAGGTGATGATAGTTTGTGCACCTTCTTCTACATAAACCAAACCTAAGTCATCAATAACTTTTTGAACACTTTCGTTTGTTTGTGAAACTACTTTCGTTGCTTCTTCTTTTATTTTCTCTGTTGCTTGGTCACAAGATGCTGTCAAAACAACCAATACGAGCATCCCTAAAATCATTCTTTTTGTGTTCATTTTTCTATTTATTTTTTTGCCTACTTCTTAAAACGGTTTTCGGCTCGCCCGTCTATTTAAAACAATCAAATTTTAAGTTTGTTTTTTCGATTCGCTTTTATTCACACTAAATAGCATTATTCTGAAGCAAATGTGTTTCCTGTTGCGCAGTCACGTGCATCATGTGAAGTACTGCCTTGTGTTTGTTGGCTTTGTCAATTTCACTTTTTGTTGCTTCATAACATACCTTTTCATCTATAGTTGCTGCATTCATAGGCAAGAGAGAATTTGAAATAATTTCAATTCTTTCACAATTAATTAATACAGCTTGAGCACTGATGTGTTCTTCATTAACTATACTTACTCACTTCATTTTTTTCTTTTCATAAAATCAGTTATGGATTACAAATATCACAGTACATAGGATCTTCAGTTTGTTTTCCCGTGGGATATTTTTCTTCTTTTTTATAATTACAGTTTTGACAAGTATAGAAATAGCTTAAAGTTGATCGTGTAGGAAAATGGCATTGCTCACAAGGTAGACCTTCTTTTCTATCAGTTATTCCAAATCCCGGGGTCTCACATTTTGGACATATTGATTTTATCTTGTCAACCAATTTGTAGGTAGCTTTTTCAATCACCTTCATCCGGCTTGGGTTATACATAGCCCGCATATCGGTTTCTACGTAAGCTGTTCCGTATTTGGTAATGAGCCTAAAAAAAATATCGTTTAGCTCCTCTGTATTCGTTATTCCTTTTGTAATGTCTCTAAAATCATTTTTTGATTTTCTAAGAATCAACCCATGTGTCGGGAAATTAGCATTCGTAGCAAACTCTTTTAGTTTCTTTTCAGTTTTAACTTCAGCACCATTAAAATTGGTTTCTGCACTTAGCTCTCTAACAATTATTTCTAAATTATTTTTCTTGTCAATAAGGAGTAAGAATTCATCATCGGCAGGGACAAAATAAATACTTGGATGTGGGCCAAAAGCCCCTTCGCTTGCAATAGCTAAATCGCAATTCGTTAATTCCATTGCCATCAGGCATTTATTCCTCGCAGTAGTTATGGGGTCATCTTTTCTTTCAACCTCTCCTGTAAAAGTGCCAAGTTCATCAGTATCTAAATCTGGGGTAACATAGCATTTTACACCCAATTCTTTTTCAAGAATTGGAGAAATCACTTTTTCTTTTTCGTGCTTAGTAGCTATCACTATATTCCTTCCTTTGAACATTTTAAACTACGCCTGCTAGTGTGATATTTGTTTCTGAGCTTACAGTAAGTCTTTTGTTGTTTGTTTCTGCTTCAGCTATTATCAGTTTTAATTTTTCCATCTCTTTTTTTAGTTTAGGAATTGTTTTTTGGTCTTTTTCATCATCCACTCTGAACCTTACCTGCGATCTCCAATTTTTTGTGGTGTGAAAATTAATTTTGAACGAGAACAAATTCGAAAGAAGTTACCTGGCTTCACCAGAGGTGAAGTTGCCATCAATTAGTAATGATGTTTCAGTATTTTTCATAAGTTATGCTATTTTTATTTGATAATATTTTAAGTGTATAATTAGCAGGCAATATTCCTAAAGGTCAAGTGAGTCGGCTATTAGCAGCATCTTTTGTTATAATGGCAGTGAGCAGAAGGGCGATAGTCAATATAAGAAAAAAGCTGTTTTTAGTATTTTTATATCCATCTTATTCAATTTTTATGGTTCCGTCTATTTTATAATTTTTGTTTTTCAAGTTAAGGCTTGCGCTTAATTCGAAAAGTTCTTTTTGGAGTCTTTGTATTTTTACCTCTTGAGACTTTATAACTTTTTCATTCCTTTTATTTAACACCTTTTCTTCGTGAAACTTTATTTTAAGATGTATCATTTTAGTTAGCAAGTCTAAAGTATCTTTAGCGTTAAATTCTTCATTTATAAGATGTATGGTCATGTTTTAGTTTTTAAATTGCTATTGTTTTAGTTCTGACAGTATCATCAAAAATGCCATTAGAGCCTACTATTGGCGTTGAAATGATAGAAATATTTTTACCTGCTTTTGTTTCTACGGCCTTTACAATGTCACTAAATAAAAGCGATTTTGTTTGCGCTGTAATTACAGTGAATATCTCTTCAGAGAAAACCTTGTTTTCCAATTTGTAAGAAATATTGTTCTCGTCAATTGTAGCTGATGCAATTAATTTTTCTTCTAAAAGAAATTTTACCAATTCCATTGCACTATCATTTTTGTTTAAGTAAATAATAATGTTAACCATTGTTTTATTGTTTAGAAATTATTGTCCTTGTCCTAATGAATATCCAGCCTTGCCATCAAATGAATAGAGATTTTCTGTTTTAATGTTATCAATGTTTTCATTGAGTGCATTTGTCAAAAGTTCGATAATGTTTGATTTTGTTATTTCAGCATTTTCCGAAGGCTTAAAACGACATCTCCAATGGTCAGTACAAAATGTTTCCTTAAATCCATCGGGCCAAACTTTAATTCCTCTATTTGTAATCATAGAGAGTTTTATGCCACTGATTTCAATTCTTTTCACTTTCTCTGCTAGTTCGTTAGGATCAGAACCGTTCCAGTGAACAAAAATGTCAACACCAACTAATTCCTTTTTTGCAGCAGGTTTGCGGCTATACTTTGGTAAGTTAAGAGCCGAATTATTTGCATAAGAAACAGACTTTAGCATTGTTGGTTTTTGACCAAGATTTGAAATTATAGCTTTTGCAAATTCCTTCGTTCCTAACTTTTGCTTACTAGTTCCTTCCTTAAAAATATCATAAGTATGTAAACCATCTTCCAACGTTTTAAGCCAGGCATTTTGAACTTTTTCTGCTATTTCCGTTTGCCCAATATGATTAAGCATCATAATAGCCCCTTGTAATAAACCCGATGGGTTGGCTACATTTTGTCCTGCCCTTCTTGGTGCAGAACCATGTATGGCTTCGAACATAGAGCACTCTTCGCCTATATTGGCTGAGCCTGCTAAACCAACAGAACCAGTTATTTGTGCTGCCACATCACTAAGTACATCTCCATATAAATTGGGCATAACAATTACATCAAAAAGTTCTGGTGTGTCTGCCATTTTAGCTGCACCAATATCAATAATCCAATGTTCGTTTTCTATTTCAGGATACTCTTTTGCAATTTCATCAAACACTTGGTGAAACAAGCCGTCAGTTTGTTTCATGATATTATCTTTAGTAAAACAAGTTACTTTTTTACGATTTTGTTGTTTAGCATACTCAAAAGCATAACGTACTATTTTTTCGCAACCTGGTCTGCTAATTAGTTTTAAGCATTGCACTACTTCGTCTGTTTGTTGGTGTTCAATACCTGCATATAAGTCTTCCTCATTTTCTCGCACAATTACAATATCCATTATGGGGTGCTTAGTACTTACAAATGGGTGCAAACTCATGCATGGTCTAACGTTTGAGTATAAACCCAAAAACTTACGAGTGGTAACATTTAAGCTTTTGTATCCACCTCCTTGTGGAGTTGTGATTGGAGCCTTTAGGAAAATTTTGTTTCGCCTTATTGTTTCCCATGATTCTGATGCAATACCAGAAGTATTGCCAGCAAGATAAACTTTCTCACCAACTTCGATTTCATCAATTTCGAGTTTTGCACCTGCTGCTAAAATTATTTCCAATGTGGCGTCCATTATTTCAGGGCCAATTCCATCTCCTTTTGCTACTGTTATTCTTGACATTTTATTTTGTTTTTATATTTTAAAATTTATTCTTGTTATTTTTTTTTGTGATTAATTTTATGATAATACTTTGTAAATGCATTTTACGGAAGCACTGCACCGTCTTTAAGACATTTATATTTTTGATCAACATGCCAAAAGCGGGTTTCAGTGCATAACTTGTAGCGTCTGTCTTTGAAATATTTTTTAATCTTATACATATACTGGTTATATAGTCTTATTTATTTTTATTTTTTAATGTATCTTATCTTTCTTGGTTTCATCAGAATATCCTCAAAAGAGGAATTAAGATGGACTATGTTTTTTGTCTCAAAAAAAGTATTAGCTCTTGTATCCATAACTTGAGATAATTTAAATTGAATGGCACATTAGCTTATAACGAATCTCCTTAAGTGATGCCATAATATAACTTCTAATATTTCCATGACTTTTCAAATTATTATCATAAATTGAAAGGTAATGTTTGATGGAAAAGGAACCCGAAAGCAATCAAAGTTCTTATCAAAATATAATGATGTTTGGCAAAGTCAAAAATTAGGCATGTTAATAGCAAAGTGGAAGAGAGAACAAATAGCATTTTTGCTAATGCGTTTACTTTTGCTTGTGATTCGGTTGGCAGTATTCGTGTTTCCTTTCTTAAATAGTTTTTGCAGAATGATAGTTTAGTTACTTATTCGATTAAGTATGGCACCTTCCCATCTGTGATTATTATTTTGCTATTGGTAGATTTCGACAATTCTATAAAAGCTTCTATACTTCTTACTTTAATAATTTGATCTGTTAACCCTTCTGAAAGTATTTTTTGAGCATCTTTAGTACCAGTAGCTTCAATGATTTTTCTTTCAGCTTCCAGTTTTTCCTGTTGAAGAATAAAAACCATTCTCATTGCGTCTTGTTCAGCTTGTAATTTTTGTTCTATAGAACTGGCAAGACCTCCTGGTAACTGTATGCTTTTCATAAGAACAGCCTCAACTAATATTCCTTGCTCAGTAAGGGTTTCTCCCATTTTAATTTTAATGGCATCTTCTATTTCTGCTCTCATGCCTGAATGCATATCTTTGGCAAAATATTTTGAGCATACATCAGCCGATGCAGATCGGAAAACGTTCGAAATAATATTTTCGTATCCTAATCCTATGCTGCTAATTACCTTTGGAACACTATTTTGATCGATTCGGTAAAGGATAGATATTTGTGCAACCACACTTAAGCCTTCTTTACTCGGTAAACTAAGCGATAGTTCAATATCATTTATTTGAACGTTCGTTTTAATTACTCTGGTCGTAAATGGGTTAAACCATACAGAGCCCTTTGTGTGACTTTTGTCGGAAAGTGTACCAAGTTTTTGCTTTACTCCAACTTCTCCGGGTCTGATTACTGCACAATTTGAAAGTAGTAAGACACATACAGTGCCTAAAATAATTTTGCTTGTTTTAATATTCTTCATTTTTTAAAATTTGGAAGTGCAAATTTGAGAATTATATATCATAATTATTTATTTATCTTTGTAATGAAATCCATAAAATATATTTATGAACTACACATTAAACCAATTGCAGATATTTTTAAAAATCGTACAAACACAAAGTGTCACAAGGGCTTCGGAAGAGCTACACCTAACCCAGCCAGCGGTTTCTATTCAGTTGAAAAATCTTCAAGACCAATTTGATATACCATTAACAGAAGTGGTGGGGCGAAAAATTTACATTACAGAGTTCGGATTAGAAATTGCAGAGGCGGTAGAAAATATACTTAACCAGGTTTATGCCATAAACTATAAAACCTTAGCCTACCAGGGACAGTTGACAGGGCGTTTGAAAATTGCAGTAGTTTCAACCGGAAAGTATGTAATGCCTTATTTTTTAGCTGATTTTATGGAGCGGCATTCTGGTATAGAACTAATCATGGATGTTACCAATAAAACTAAAGTCGTGGAGAGTTTGGAGAATAATGAAGTTGATTTTGCTCTTGTTTCTATTTTACCAAATAAATTAAATATTGAGAAGCTGGATTTGCTTCAGAATAAATTATACCTGGTAGGCAGTGTCAAAACAAAATTTCAAAAGGCAACAAACACAAAGGAAATATTTAAAGATTTACCTTTAATATTTAGAGAAAAGGGTTCGGGGACAAGACAAACAATGGAGAGTTTTATTGAACGTAATAACATATCAGTCTTAAAGAAGATGGAGTTAACATCTAATGAAGCAGTTAAGCAATCGATATTGGCAGGTTTGGGATATTCTATTATGCCGTTGATAGGAATTAAGAATGAATTAAGCAACAATGAGTTACATATTATTCCAGTCAAAGGTCTTCCATTGAAAACTACTTGGAGTTTAATTTGGTTAAGAGTAAAAAAGCATTCTCCAGTTTCTAAGTCTTTTTTAGAGCATCTAAAAAAGGAAAAATCACAGATCATACATGAGAAATTTAGTTGGTATGAGGAGTATTAGGAGATTGGCTCTTTTGAGATTTGCTGTTGGGTTAGCATGTGTGTTGGGGCAAACCCCAAATGTACCAATGTGTTCAGGCATTGAATTAGTTTTTAAAATGTAGGTTGGGAAAATTTTGAAAAACCTTGTGTTTGATTGAGTATAGGCAAATAGATTTATGTTGTGTCGAGCTACAGCGAAATTATCTACCCAGATAAGGTTGCCCGATAGTTTGTTTAGAAGTAAAAAGCTTGGTCGTTAGTATGTCAGCCCGATAGTTATTGTGTCGTCCTTTACGCTTGCAGGTAGTGTGGCTGCAGATTTTGGATGGGTGGTAATTTTGCTGCAAATATTAATGCGAAGAGCTAGGCTTTTGGTTACCGCAAAACTGTAGTTGGAGCGCGACCGCGAAACAGCATCGAAGGTAATTCACACCTATTGCAAACATGCTGCTAGCAATCGTTTATTTCTTTTTAACTTCATATTTACGGCTCCATTTAATAATCAATGGTATCAAAATAATTGTCGGCAAAACCCAGTATACAAAACTTGGTATTTGTTCGGGAAAGTATTTTGCGTTCACAACTAAAAATGCTGTTAATGCTGCAATAAAACTGCCTATCATTCTTTGCAAGTGTCCAATGAGCCAATAATTTTTTTATGGTCGTTTGGTCGTTGTAGTTTTTAAAGTCTTGTCGCACAAAAATAGCCCTAGACTACCGAAAGTCATAAATACAAGTCCAAATAAGTTTGATTTTATTATTGTTAAAACGCCAATGCCAATAAACAATAGTCCTGCAAGCAACATAAGAATAGTTATTGTCCATTCTATTTGTTTTGAGCCAAGTTTGTCTTGTTGTTTATGTTTTAAATAGCGTTGTCCAGAACCAACCATATAAAGTGTAAACACTCCAACCATAAATAAAAAATAGTTCGGGTGAAGACAGGAAAGGACAAGCGATGAAGTTCCCGCTGTCAGCATGGAAATAAAAAATATTTTTCCGATTAGTTTGTGATTTTTGTCGCCTTTTGGTCTTATTATATTTAGCATTCCCGATAGCAGCCCAACAGAACCACCAACTATGTGCAGAAGTAAAAATACTTTGAAAATCATGTTCATCTGGTTTGTCTTTTAAATGTATGCTAACATCAGCTTGTAAAAAAACTATATAGTCCACAGCAACATGTTAAAAGCATGCGGTAAAAATAAAAATTACAACAACGCCAATGACCTACCTCAGAAAACAAAGAACACTTTATGCATAACCTGCCAACTGGCAGATAAAATCAAATGTAAATATCAAGTTTAGAATGCAGCATCCATACTGAGTATGTTGTACGCTTTATTGTGCTTTTGTTCGCAAGTTCGATTTAGTGAAGTTGAAATTTGAAAGAATAAAAGTTGCATCCGTATTTTATGCTGCAAAATACCAAAAATTGTATATCGTTACCGTTACGAAGCTGTTTCGGCCGCCAAAATTTTCGACATTGAGTTTTTCACATCCTAATGTTTTGCAGATTTGCGATGGCCGGGAGAGTTACCACAAAACTTGATTTCAAAAACTAATGTTTGATTAACCGCAAAACTATCTTTGGAACACGAAACCCCGCCTGTTGGGTAAGTGATGTTAGCGGTTATTTGTTTTTTCATCTGCTCAGTCTTCAATGTTACTTAGCTTATTAATGTATCCTAAAATATATTGTTAAAGTATGAAAGTTGTGAAAGGTCAGAAATACAAATGATGTAAAAATAAATAGCCAGCGTCTATAAGGCAAATTGAAATAAAACGCACTTCCAATTAGTTCAATTCCTGTTAGCCATAACAATGGAGTATATGCAGGTGCCATAAATCCTAACATACTATTACTCCATCCGCTGTCAGGAAAGTAAATCAAGATAAGCCAGGAAGCAAAGTATAATATTATCCCACCAATATATAAAAACAACCCCTTCTTTTGTGTGCTTGTCAAAATACTTAAAGGCATAAGAAAAGTAAGCGTGAAAACAATTATCCGTGAAATGTTTTCTCCATAAGTCAAGAAAGATGGGATGTCGTTCCAAAATATTTCTGGTTGAAAGGCTTTTGGTAATTTGTTTGTCAGGAGCATATTCCAAATCATAATTGGAAGTGTCAAAAGAAAACAATTAAGCGAATATTTTTTTATAATGCTGAGGTTCATTTAGGTTAAATTTCAAGTCGTTTTTGCTTTGCCCAGCATCCAAGCTGAAACACCACAAGAAATTGTCATTGAAAATGCGCTACATGCTAAATCGACAAAAACACTTGGTAGTGAAAAAATATTTTGAGCAGAAAATAGTCCGAAATTAATAGCTGTCCAAAAGAGTAAACCAATTATGAAGCCATACCTCAAACCAGAACCAAAGGTTTTCGCACGAGACCATTTTATAACTATGGTGATAAAGAAGCCAAATGCCAATGAAGAAACAAGCAATGCCCAAATAATTAGTTGGTCAGGTGGCCGGTTAAGTTGATTTAAGTACTCTATAGAACCAGGTGGATGGGATTTATAGAAATCCTTTAGGAAAGAAAAAAAAACACCAGCATGAAGTATGAGGTTTGTTATCGAGGTTACAAGGCCTGTCAAGATAAAATTTTTGCTCATTTATTTTGCATGTAGTGTTTATTGTAATTATTTACTTTCAGTTTGGGTGACACTCTGCAATGACCGTAAACCCCATGTTAACAATGGGCTTGTCTGTCTGAGGTTGAAATTGCACAGTCAAACTAATAACGACTTCCAATTGTTTGTGATGGCATATAATTTTGCATTGTAGCCAAATCAGTATTTGTTAATTCCACTTTAAATGCACCTAAGTTATCTTCAAGACGGTGAACTTTTCTAGTACCTGGAATAGTAACAATTTCATCGTTTTGACTTAGCACCCATGCAAGAGCCACTTGAGCTTTGGAGACTTTTTTGTCTTGAGCAATTTGCTCAATCACTTCCACAAATTTTAGATTTTCCTTAATGGCTTCGTCTGTAAAACGAGGAAGTGTAAGTCGCCAATCACTTGCTTCTAAATCTGCTCTACTTTTGATTGCTCCTGTTAAGAAACCCCTGCCAAGAGGACTATATGCAACAAAAGTGATTCCGAGTTCTTGACACACATCCAAAATTTCTTGTTCAGGTTCGCGGCTCCACAAAGAATATTCGTTTTGCACGGCAGTAAGCGGGTGAACTGCATGTGCTCTTCGAATCATTTCTGCATTCGCTTCGCAAATGCCTAAGTGTTTTACCTTTCCTTGTTTTACCAAGTCACTCATTGCACCAACAATTTCTTCAATTTCTACTTTCGGGTCTTGTCGATGCATGTAATACAAGTCAATTGTATCAACTCCCAAATTTTGAAGACTTTGTTCGCAAGCTTGGTTGACGTATTCCGGCTTACCATTAAGTCCAAGAAACTCACCATTTGGTCCGCGCATTACTGCAAACTTTGTCGCTAAAATTATCTCGCCCCACCGTCCTTTAAATGCTTTTCCTAATAGACGTTCATTCGCTCCCCAACCATACATGTCGGCTGTGTCGAAAAAATTCACTCCCAAGTCGATAGCTTTGTGCAATGTATTTATTGATTCTTCTTCGTTAAAAGAACCATAAAACTCTGACATACCCATACAGCCAAGTCCAATTCTGTTAACTGTTAGAGTACTGTGTCCTAATGTTGTTGTTTGTTTCATTCTGTCTATTTTTTAAAATAATTAATTTTGAGTTCTTGTCTGTCGTTGTTTTGGCTGCTTTTTTGGGAGTCGTTGTCTAAGCTTACTGCTAAATTCAGCCTGTGAAAAAACCCAACAGCCCACACCTTCACGTTAACAACATGTGGTAAAAATAAAAATTACAACGACACCATTGCCATACCTTAGCAAAAAAAATAAATATATATCACATACCAGAGCACTGCCGGCATCAAAAGGAAATATCAAGTTTAGATTGCAATATTGATTCGGAAAATGTTTTACGCTTTATTGATGCTTTTGTTTGCAATCTCGATTTTGTAAAATTGAAATTTGAAAGAGGAATGTTGGCCTGATATATTAAAGAGCTAAAAGTGCCACAAATCGTATTCAGCCATAGTTAAACAATCTTTCGTCTATACGGCTAAGTTTAGTTAGGTCACTATTTATATTTACGCTGAAAATTTATTTAGAATTTCCATTGCTTTTTTTGCATCTTTTTTGTCTACAAAAATATGGTCGTGATAAAATGCCGCTACAACATTACAACTAATTCCACTTTCACTCAATGCCTTCGAAAAAGCAGCTGTTAATCCAACTGCTGCTAAAGCAGAATGAATTGTTAATGTAATCCAAGAAGTAGTAAAAGAGTAATGCAAATTTAAGTAATCAGCAACATTTTTTTCGATAATTATGGTTACTCCTTCATTTTCTCTGAAAGTCATTAAAATTTCATTCAGATTTAGTTCTTCTAAATTTTCCACTGTGCAGAATACATATTCTCCAATATTCAATCTAGGCATCATCTGTTTTAAAAGTGTTTCTAAGTTTTTTTCTCCATTCATTTTTTGTTTATTTATTTTAATAATCCAAATATCGAAACAATTGCCCAACTTCTTTCTAAAATTACAAATGGTAAATATTTCATTAAGATTGAGGCAAAACAAGCAATTCCGGACCCAATAAAATTTATTAATAAATATACCAAGTTGTTTTTGCAATTCTGTTTGTCAAATTTAAAAATATGCAAGTAGTAAAATAATAACTCCAATAAACCGATAAAATCCATTTGGGTCATATTTTTAAATTGAATTTAAATTTATAAGAATAGCGTAAATTCTTTCCATTTATTCAGCTATCGCTCGTAAGGGGATCACAACGCAATGACATACAAATGTTTTTGCACTAGTGTAAGCAGTTTGTCGCTTTCATTTTATTTTACAAAAATACTTTATCAAAAGTATTGTGTTTAGCAATAGGTTAAAGCGCAGCTGGGTATATAAACAGTGTATATTTCATTTTTATTTTGTTTGGGAGGATATGGGCGAATCTATTAGTGTAGTAATAAATTGCTAAAACATTGTTGAATTTTGTTCTTGGTTCGGGTTCTCGCCAACCGGCTTGATCCATTTTCCACATCCTTGTAATCTATCAACACATCAGGAAAATTCATAATAGCGAGTTAACCAGCCAAAGACATCTATGTTGGTTTCATAAAGGTCGGCATGTGAAAATTTGTAGTCAGATGGTTTAGTACATAACTCCATTTTGGACGCCAAGGATTAAAGTGAATATACTCAAGTTGTTGCTCTGCAATTCTCTTACTGGTGCAGATTATTTTTACCCATAACGTTCAGGCAATGCACGAATTATTTACGGAGGAAACTTACTATAATACATTCATGATATTCGTTGAAGGCACAGCTGTATTAAGTTGCTGCACTGTTTGTGCAATGCGATTTACGTTCATTGCCATAATGGTAAAAGATGCACGAATGTGTACGCTGTCAGGGGCGCTGTCTTGCGTGCTGATTTGTTTTCAGAGGTGGCGTAGCTGTCCGAATAAAAGTTAATGGTGCTTGCAAGTTTGGGGTATGCTTAAGGGGTTGTCACCTGAGGGCAAAATTATAAGTTTATTGTTTTACAAACTTGAGTGTTTGTATTATTCCTTTTGATTTTATTTGACAGAAATAAATTCCCGTGTGTAATTCTGAAAAATCAATAGCAATTTTATTTTTTCCTTGTTCAAGATTATTGGTTGGTATTGTTCTTATTTCTCTTCCAACAACATCAATAATTGAAATCGATATGCTTTTTGTTTCTATTAGTGTGATTTCAAAAAATGCTTTTGTTGTAATTGGATTAGGGTAAAATGTAAGATGCTCGAGAGAATTGTTTTCTACAAGAGTGCTTGTCAAGCACAAATTTGTCTGTATGCATCCTGAATTTGCAATGGTTGCAGGCATTGACATTACACCACCAGAAGAAACAAGCGTAGGGGGCGCAATAACTTGTGGCAATAAATTGGAAGTTACCGTAGCTGCATTCCCTTGATTGCAGCCACTATTGCCCAAAGAATCCGTTTTAATAACATAGAGGTTTTTAAACCTACGCCAAAGCCAAACATTGATTCACCTGTTATAATATATCCACCATCGATAGTTTGTTGTATGGAATTTCCAATGTCATTGGCTGAACTGCTACTTGAGTTGCCATAAGTTTTAGACCATTGTACAACACCTTGAGAATTAATTTTTACAACATACACATCGTAATCACCCAGTGCACTAAAACTGAATGATTTACCGCACATTATGTAACCTCCATCAGAAGTTTGTACCACTTCGTAGCATTCATCTATCAATGCACCGCCATATAGTTTAGCCCATAGTGTATCGCCACTAGCATTCGTTTTTATTAAGCACATATCGAAACCCAAGTTGCCAAGTGTATCTTCCGAAGATCCACCTATAATATATCCTCCATCTGAAGTTTGTTTGACTGTAACTCCACCCTCTGTGCCCGAGTGTCCGTATGCTTTTGTCCAAACCACATTACCTACCGAGTCAGTTTTTACTAAATAAAAATCTCCGCCTCCGGCACCAAAACTACCAATTTCCCCAGTTAGAATATAACCACCATCGCTAGTTTGTTGAACTGCTGAGCCAATTTCAAGTCCTGAACCACCGTAAGTTTTTGTCCAAGAAATATTACCACTAGAATTTAGTTTAACCAAATAAGCATCGAATCCGCCTGCACCAAATGCAGGAGTTTGTCCAGTTATGATAAACCCTCCATCCAATGTTTGTTGTACATACGCCCCCCATTCGTAGCCAATACCACCATAAGTTCTTGTCCATAATGTATCTCCAGTGGCGTTCAATTTTATTAAATACATATCTCCGGCAACATCATCAAAAGAAGAAGCAACACCCGATACAATATAACCACTGTCACTTGTTTGCTGTACGCAAAATCCGTATTCGTTATCCATTGCACCACCGAAAGTTTTTGTCCATGTAGTATCTCCCACTGCATTTGTTTTAATGACTAATATATCACGACCTCCCGAGCCATAGCTGGTTGTAGTTCCAGCTATGATGTAGCCTCCATCAGTAGTTTGTCTTACAGATTTTCCCTTCATCCATAGCCACCCCTCCAAATACTTTTTGAAATGTTATTTGTGCATTTATAGTGAAGCTTGTTAAAGTAAACAATAAAAAAATTAGTAGTCTCATTTTGTGTATTATTAATAATACTGCAAGTTTACACTTATCTTCTCATTTCAATTATGATTTTTATCATCGGAAAAAATGATTTATTTTAGAATCTGTATACAGGAATCGCCTTGTATTCGAATCAATGATTTATAAGAGAAACACTGTACTGCGGGTAAATAAAATGTGATGAAATGTTACGATTGGTTTCTGTGTTAGGTTGCATATTTTCTCTTTTTATTTAGCAAGGTGATAACCAATACAGCTTTGCATACTCTGAACCCCTGTTTGTTTTTTACAGAGATGTTCAAGTGCGAAGCATAGCGAAAGGGTAACGTAGTATGTCAGCCTGTGAAAAAATTAATTCCGCAACAGCTACTTGTTAATTACAATAGTTAAAAAAAATTGCATTGACAACATCGCTAAGCCTTGCCGAAAAAAATAAACATGCATGCTGAGGGCTGCCGCAATCAAATGGAAATATCAAGTTTAGATTGCAACATCGATACTGAAAATGTTGTACGTTTTATTGTGCTTTTGTTCGCAAGTTCGATTTAGTAAAATTGAAAGAGGAATTGCTGGCCTGATATATGAAAGAGCGAAAAACGACACAAATCGTATACGGTCATAGTTAAGCAATTGCAAAAAGTTAAAAAGATTTACCAAAACAGTAAGCAATCCTTCCATTAAACCCCGCACGGCACAAAGGTGTTGCTTGAGCACTGTATAGGCAAAAGCACCTCGTTTGCTGCGTTGCAGCGCCTACCGTACTTACGGCTTAATGTAAGCGGCTTTGGTTTGTTGTCCAGTCATTATATGTCATTTCAAATTTAATTTCTTTTGTACCGTGTGTTCCAACTTCTTTCCAACCTGCTTTTCTATAAAACTTTTCTGCTCGTGTATTAAAGGCTGTTCCTAGCCAAGCTTTTTCTTTAGTCTGCGTAAAATACCAGTCCAACATAGTTTTGTGTAATCGCTGACCAATACCTTTTTTCTCAAATGTCGGGTCTAAAAATAACGCCCAAATATTATTTTCTTTCAAGTCAGCAATTGCAAAGCCCACAATTTGTTTGTCAATTTCGCAAACCCATCCTTTTCCTCTTTTGGTAATAAACTCTTCACAATCTTCATCTGTCACCAAGTTAGGATTTGACAACGTATTTTCTGTTACAGAATTTCTTACGATTTGAATTTGTTTTATGTCGTCTATTTTAGCTTCTCTAATAATCATAATTTATTTTGTGAATTATTTTATAACATAGGTGATGTCACAAATTCTCAAACGCTAATTGTGGTGAGGTCGTGTTAACGGTTCGTTGTTTTTCTGTTTTATTTCAGTTCAATGTATAAAAGATGTGCTACAATTCAGTATATGGGATTTGACTATGAATGGTGCAATATATAAAATTGATTAACAACTTACCTTGCTTATGGTTATCAAGATGAAGCGTATTTTAAAGATTAAACCGAATACAGTGCACCTATTGTTTAAAAAAATACTCTTCGCGAAGTTGTTGTATAACTCCACCATATAGAATTTTAAAAAGCATCTATCTGCATAATTTTGCTCGGGTTATCTGCTTTTGCTTTTAACTTCAAAGCTTAAGAACTAGCACTTATTTGGCTGTTTTTTTCGTTTTCGTGAGTACTGTTTATTGTCCCAAAAGTTTTGGGCATTTGGCCTCAATTGTCAGCCCTGTTTTAATAGTTGAAAGAAGTTAGTTCTTTCAACTATTAATAATTCCATCGTATGCATTTATTAACAAACTTAAGCGGGTCTATATTCTTACGTTTTTTATACCTTAGCCGCCCTTAACCAAAATACTTAATGAAAGTATATTTAGACAATGCCGCCACCACCCCCATGACACCTGAAGTTGTGGCATGCATGGTAGACGTAATGAATGATAAATTTGGTAACCCATCGTCCATACATTCTTTTGGCCGCGAAACCCGAAGTGCATTAGAGGCAGCGCGCAAGAGAATAGCAGCATTGTTATCTTGCTCTCCTGCCGAAATATTTTTTACCTCCGGTGGCACCGAGGCAAATAACATGGCCATACGCTGCACTACCGAGCAATTGGGCATAAAACACGCAATTACATCTCCAATTGAGCATCATGCGGTGCTGCACACCCTCGAAGACCTCCAGCATCAGGGCAAAATAAGGTTAAGTCTTGTTAATGTGGACGAAAAGGGCAATATAGACCTGGCCCATTTAGAAGAACTATTGAAAAACAATGAGCGCAGTTTTGTTTCATTAATGCATGCAAACAATGAAATTGGTACCTTACTACCATTTGATGAGGTAGGAGCGTTGTGTCAAAAGTATGATGCTATTTTTCACTCCGATACGGTACAAACGATGGCGCACATTCGTCATGATTTAAGCAAAACACACGTACATTTTATAAATGCTGCAGCACATAAGTTTCATGGTCCCAAAGGGGTTGGCTTTATTTATATCAATAAGAATATAAAGATAAAACCATTTATAACCGGAGGTGCTCAGGAGCGTAACATGCGTGGCGGCACCGAAAACGTGTATGGCATTATCGGTATGGCCAAAGCACTCGAAATAGCCTATGCCGACCTCGATACAGAAATAGCCTACATACGTAGTTTAAAAGATTACATGAAGGAGCAACTACTGCAATTGTTTCCCGGTGTAAAATTTAATGGAGAAACCGGTGATAGGAGTCTCTGCACGGTTCTTAATGCAAACTTACCACCAACACCCATTGCCGAAATGATGTTGTTTAATCTCGATATACGCGGCATAGCAGCTTCGGGTGGCAGTGCTTGTAGCAGCGGCAGCGAAATAGGTTCGCATGTTTTGCATGCTATTCACAGCGACCAATCGCGACCTTCGGTGCGATTTTCTTTTTCGAGATTTAATAAGAAGGAAGAGATAGATTTTGTAATAGCCCAACTAAAAGAATTATACGCAAGGTTGTAACACCGAACATTTTATAATAACAATAATTTTTATTTTACTTTTTTATGTATTTGGAAATAGATGCGCATCACTTAGATGCAACAAAAGTTAACTGGATAGTAGATCAATTGAAAAGCGGAGCCATCATTGTAATGCCAACCGATACGGTATATGCCATGTGCTGTGCATACAGTCGCAAAGATACCATGGATCGCATGGCTGCACTCAAAGGCAATCACAAAAGCAAAACACAGTTCTCCATCATTATTGATAATCTGGAAAAAATATCCACCTATACCAAACCCTTCGACCGTAGTATTTTCAGAATATTGAATAAGGCATTGCCCGGTCCTTATACATTTATATTGGAAGCCAGTAACGAAGTATATCATAACTTTAAAAAACAAAAACATACCGTAGGTATCCGCATGCCCGACAGTGAGTTGCTTCATGCAATTATTTCGCTGCTTGGTCAGCCACTTGTTACCACTTCGATAGGCGATGATAGCATGGGTGTTGAATTTGCAACCGACCCTAAGTTGATAGAATCAAAATATGGTGACAAGGTAGAAGCTATTGTAGATGCAGGTTTTGGCAATATTACGCCAAGTACCGTAATAGACCTTACAGGCGAATCGCCCGAAGTAATTCGCGAGGGTGCAGGTTCGCTCGAAGTATTGAACTAAACAATGAGTCGCGTAACAGTAGTCATATACGTTTTAATTGCCATGTGCAGTGCCAAGCATTGCCTCGGGCAGGGCGATGTATATCGGGTTTACAATCCCGAAGATTATCCCAAAGAAAGTTTCAGAACTCAGGTGGAGAGCCACCGAATAAAGAATGTTGAAGTTAAACTGATTGAGGTTTTTAATAATAATTATTTTACCAATAAGTCGTTGTACTGCCGCGCATGGATGCATGTGTTACTTGCCGATACCATTTATGAGCGATTGTATTTTGATAACATGAATGCGTATCGCGGCTGCTCCGGTATTTATTTTGACAAAGATCAACCGCCAAATTTTCTTGTGTTTTCAAAGTTTGGCGATTACGATGGCCGCACCATTATCATTGATACCAATGGCACGGTGCATAATCTTAGCGGGGGCAATTATTTCATTTCGCGCGATGGCCGTTTTTTATTTTCTATTTATGATAGTGATAAGAATGGCTTAACTGTTTTTGATTTTCGTTTGGTAAAAGTTGCCTTTGCCGATGATGATATGTTTTCGCGAATCGATAACTGGTATTTTCAAGGAGGAAAATATTTTAGTATAGATCAGGAAGGGGATGAGATGCTGGAAGAAGAAACCACCAACCCGAATTTCCTTCCGCAGTTTAGCATTCAGGTTTTTGATTTTACCAAGCGGGCTTTAAAAAAAGAAAGACTGCCTTTTGAAAATCTTATCGAAGATAACCGTATCGATATTATACCGCGTTTTAAAACAGTGCAACAATGTCAATGCGATTAATCAGTATGGTGCCTTATAACACACGCTCAGGCATGGTATAGCAATTAAATTTTTCAGACTTTAAAAATCCTACTAAGGTGATATTTCTTTCGGCAGCAAGTTGTATGGCCAAGCTGCTAGGGGCGCCCACCGCAACAACAACAGGAATTCCCGCCATCGATGCTTTTTGTATCAACTCAAAACTTGCACGTCCGCTTAATTGCAGCACGGCTTGTTGCATAATATTTGCAGTTGGCAGCAGGCTGCCAATTAGTTTATCAAGAGCATTGTGTCGGCCAACATCTTCGCGCAGCGCAATAAATTCTCCGGCAAAAGTAAACAGTGCTGCGGCATGCAAGCCACCGGTTTGGTCAAATGCTGCCTGCTGAGCCCGCAACTTATCAGGCAGGCCAAACAACACTTCGCGTTTTACAACATCGCCATGATTGGTGCTTGCAGGTGCTACCGTATGCACTGCATCAATGGACGTTTTGCCACAAACACCGCAACTCGATGTGGTATAAAAATTTCGTTCGAGCCGCTTCCAGGTCAATATCAGTGTCTGGTGTCAGTTTAACTTCAATCTGGTTTTGCCCCAAGTCTTTATGCCTCACATGTTCCAGTTGATTATAATGCTGTATGATGCCTTCGGTAAAAAGAAAGCCGGTGGCAAGTTCCTCATCGTTGCCAGGTGTTCGCATGGTAATAGAAAGTGTTTTTGTTTGCCACTCCTTGTCATAAAATGAAATACTTATTTCTAAAGGTTCTTCGCAAGCAACCATATCCAACACATCTTGCTTGCCCTGTGCATCAAATTTGGTAATGGTAATTTGTTGAATGGATTTGCTCATGGTTTTATTTTTTTAATGGCTTCATCGCGCATGCCAGGTGTATCAATACTGCTAAATTTATCAGGAGGTTCCATGGCTACTTTATCGGCTGTTACCTTTTGTAAAAATTGCTGTAACGATCTGTTGCCTTGTTCGTACCGTTGTTTCATTCTTGCATATAGGGTATGCGGATAAATGGCAATAACGGGTTCATAGAGGTTGTGATCCGCAGAGTAATAGGCCACGCAATTTTTGGTATTTATAAATTGCATTTGCAATTTATGCAAGTCGGCAGTTTCTAAAAATGGATAATCGCAGCCAAGAACAAAAAGATTTTTTTCGCCAAGGGTTTCGAAACTACTAAGCACTCCTCCCATAGGGCCCGATTGTGCATAGCATTCGAGGTCAATAATTAAATTATTCTGATTGCCAAATGCATGTGCATTGGTGCTGTTGCAGGATATATATACTTCATCACAAACATTACTTAGTAAGCTTGCGGCATGCAGGTATTGCTGCGTTCCATGAAACTGGATAAAACTTTTATCGCTACCCATGCGGCTGCTGCGCCCTCCACTAAGTACTATTCCGGTCAGGTTATTCATGCTAGTAAGGTATCAAGTTTATCGCTTATTTCTACTTTACATTCATGCATGTAATTTTCCAGAAAATTGTTCAATAAATTTTCGCGAACCACAAGCAGCAATGTAGTGTTGTTAGGTTGGTTAAGATGGATTTGTAAAATTTGAACCAAGGTATGATGCAATCCTGTTTGTTGTTCTACTTCGAGTTTGCCAATTTCATCTATGATGAAATAATTTTTTGAGTTAGTATAATTTTTTTCGAGATAAGCAGAAGCAGAATCAAACGCTTTTTTACTAAAGCAAAATTTGCCTACGGATATTTTTTCTTCGTTGGCTTTACGGTCTACTTGTGCAGGCAGGTAAATGCTTGAATTGATAAAATAAAAATTTCGCACATCGTTTACATCCGGCATTAGTATTCCATCGGCTTGGTGGTGCATCTTGCACCACTCCATCAGCTCGGTGGTTTTGCCCGTCCGTATAGCTCGCGAAAAAATTTTTACCGCTCCCATTATTATTTAAATAAAACCATTACCAAAAGATTTTCAGCAAATCGCTTATAGCGTGCAATAGGGTTTCCCTTGCCTGCCTGTGCCAATGCACGTGGTATCGTAGTTTTTATTTCTTCCATTTCGGCAAACAGATGGTTGATGCGTTCGGCCCACGCATTGTCCGATTTCAATATGCGGGTTAATAAATACTTTATCAGCAGTGGCAATAAGTAAAACAGAAAAATGATGGCTAAGCAGGCTCTCCCTAAAACATATAAAACTGATTGATTTTTTCCGGTGATGTACAATACTGCTGCAATGGAAATTGCTGTAAGCATAATCATAATGAACTTAACATAGGGATTGCCGCGTTTCGCATCCATCGAAATAGAATTTGAATTTGTTGCGGCATCAAGGTTAATGGATTCCGAAAGTTTTACAATCCTCACAGGCAAATTTCCGAGCCAGCTTCCAATGGCAATACCTACAAGCAGGTAAAGCAGCACATAGCCAATGGCCAGCCATTTAGCGGCTTCTACTCCGGCATTTACATGCAACAGTTGCATTATTCCATTTACAAATGCATCTATGGCTTGTGGCAATGATTTGCCAAACAAAAGCAGGAGGATTAGAATTTTTTGTATGGCACTCTGCACCAGCGCAATTATAGCAGCAACCAATGCTGCTACACGAAATTTTGGTATCAGCATATAGATGAGGGCTCCCGAAAGTCCCTGAAAGGCAACAGCAATATATGCAGCAAAAGGTGTAAACGGGCTTGCCAGCATTTTTGTTACCATTACCATAAACGTTGCTACCAAAATGTCTTTCCATTTATTTTTGGAATAGAAACCAATAAGGCCAATTAGCACAACTGCAAAACCTCCCACCAATATGCCTGTAAAAGGAAATTTAAAGGCATGCAGCATTCCACCCAGCAGCGATTCATTTAACGCCCATAAGGCTGTAAGCCTGAATATAATCTGTTTGTGGTTATTCATTTAGCTGACGAAGATAGAATGAAAATTGAAGATTGTCATTTCCCCTTTTTAGCTTACACAAAAGCGCATCTATAAAATAAGAAAACCAACCAAAGCCAGAACAAGCTAAAAACAATATGCACGGTTGTTTCAAATATTTTGCCTCTCCATAATTTGGATGAGTAACCAAAAATCTGCAAGGTCATGCGCAATCCCCAGAATAGCATAAGCCCCAACGATATTCGTTTTCCAAGCGCGGTGCTGTATAATTCTGTAGCGGATGTAAGGCAAAGCAACCCCATGAGTAATACGGTTATGGCAATAAATAGCGAATGAATATACATCATCTGCCTGTTCATGATGCTTAATGAAGCGAGTTCTGTTTTCCACTTGAAATATGATGGAAATATAACATGAATAAGTGCGAGTGCTATAAGAAGCCCTCCTGTAATTTTAATTTGTATTTCCATTTTTAGTTAAATAATAAACAGTAACAAAGGGAGTGATTTTTTGTACGTCTGAGATTGCTAATCCACTTTTGGCAAATGCCTTTTTCCATGTTGAAGCCGACTGGAAATGAAATGCTCCCAGGTTGTATGCCAAAAAATTATTCACATCGCGAATATGTTCTACTAAAATCACCTTGCCATCTATAGCCAGCACACGGTTAATTTCGTTAAAGAAAACATCGCGCTCCGTACTGTTGCGAATTTCGTGTGCAGCCATCCACAGCATTACAAAATTAACGCGCTTGTCAGCCATGGGAATAAGGGATGTTTCTATAACCACGGTTCCCGGGTAGGGTGGGTAAACCTTGCGTGCTCTTTTTATCGAAACTTCGGTATGCGTGGCAGGATTGTAAAAGTCGAAAACATGCATTGTTGCATGTTTAAATTTTTCTTGAAGCAGTTTGCTCGTTTCATCGAACCCTGCATGCATGTTGACCATAATGCAGCCGCTATCACACTTCATGTTTAGCCACTGCATCGTATATAATGGTGATGCATCATATACATAGTACGTTACTACCAACGAAACGATCATCGTCATCGTCAGGCCAATTAAAATCAGATTGATGAATGGCGAATAGGTTTCTGACAACAAGTATTTCGATAGGGCAATCATGATAAAGGCAATGATGACCAATACATAAAAATGCCAGTTAAACCTTAATACATTCAAAAGGCCTTGAGCCGGTTTACGTTTCATAGCAATTCCTTTCTTCCTTTTTTTCCAATAGTATGGCACGTGGTCAATTATAAATGCATTGGCCAGTGTACAAGGAATATTTAACGCTCGAATAAATTTAAAATCAGCATGTATTATACTTACCGGAGCAGGTTGCCAATTGGTTCTAACACCTTCAATTATTAAAACGCTTTTGTTTTCTTTATCTGTAGAAAAGGTAAATGGCAAGGGTCCTGCAAATTTTCGCGCTTCGGCCCAGTTGGTAAATGGAGAGTGCAAAGGCAGTAATGTGTTTTCATTACCTCGCATTATGTGTACTTTTATTCCTAGTGTATGCGAGTGGATTTTTATTTCGGTTTCCGATTCATCTATTTTTATGTTCCCGGTTTCATACTTGTAACTTGAAAAAATATTTCCCATAACGGACATTAGTCGGCTATCAGTTTCTGATTTTAAAATGTAAAGGCCGCGCAGTCGCTTTTGCTCTTTGTTATGATAACGCACAAACACACGATAACCGGTAAGAAAAAATCGCGACCACACCATTCCGGAAATCCTTTGGGCCTGAGGTTTTTGGTTTTTACCATAGCCACTGCTATAAAGGCATGTTGGTTCTTAAATGTATCAGGCTGCAAACATGCTGGTATTAATTTTACAGCATCAGCTATGTTGATGGCAAAAGTAAACACTAATGAAAAATCAAAAGTTGCCTCAATTGCAAAAGGATGATCTTTAAGCCATGACATAAGACAGGAATATTATTTTTTTGTGTCCATAAGAAAACAGGCAGTTAAATCTTAATCAGTCCATAAGTAGTGCAGCAATATTAGACCCACAAAGCAAGCAGCAAATATGCTATTGCACTTGCCCCAAAGCAATAAGTGAGGCACCAGAAAAAATTCTAATAAATTCATAGTTGTAACGATCAATATCTGTATTGCAGTATTTAGTTTGGAAAATAGTTGCGATATAATCCAGATAGCCATTACAATTTCAGCAATGCCAATTAATATGGTTAGTTGCGCAGCATATTCGCTTCCTAATATGGAAGCTACAATATCGCGGTGTCGTGGCACACCATTTAGCACTTTGCAATACAAACCATTAATTAACCATACTGCAGCAATGCTGTATCTAAGTAATGTGATGATGTGTTTTTTTTGCAAGCAAAAAAATTATTTTCCTCTACCTTCAATAATAGTTTTGAGGGTGTAAATCATAATTTTAATATCGAGCGCAATGCTCATATTTTCGATATAGATGATATCATATTTTAGTCGCTCTATCATTTGATCAACATTTTCAGCATAGCCAAACTTCACTTGCCCCCATGAGGTTATACCCGGACGCACTTTTTGCAAGTGGCGGTAGTGTGGGGCTTTTTGTATTATCTGATCAATATAATATTGCCGTTCGGGTCGCGGACCTACCAAGCTCATATCGCCTACCAGCACATTATAAAATTGCGGTATTTCGTCTAACCTTATTTTACGCATAAACCAACCTAACCTTGTTATCCGCGAATCGTCCGATTTGGAAAGTTGTGGGCCCCGTTGTTCGGCATCAATAAACATGCTGCGAAATTTGTAAATCATAAATGGATTACCATGCAACCCGATACGCTCTTGTTTGAAAAATACAGGGCCTCGCGTTCCAATCTTGATTAATATGGAAAGCACAATAAATACCGGAGCTAGTATGATGAGTGTAATGAAAGAAACTACGATGTCAAAAATTCGCTTCAAGCTCTGTTGCCATACCGGCATCAGATATGGATTAATTTCAATTAGCAGCGCTCCAAATATGGCATTCATCTTAACTGTTCCTGTTAAGATATCGTACATGTCGGGGATAATTTTTATAACTACATTGGTGTCTTCGAGCTCGTTTAATATACGTCCAACTTTTTCGTGTTCTGACGACTCAATGGCTATAATTACTTCTTCAATTTTATGCTTGGAAACAATATTGCGAAGTTCTTCAATGCCTCCTAGGTGCTGAAGTTTTTCTTTGAAAAACTTTCCATTGCTATCATCCACATGCACATAGCCTTTGAAAAAATTTCCGTAGCTAAACTTGGCCGATTCGAATTCGTTAAAAAGATTTACAGCCTTTTGATTGCTGCCAATCATCAGCGTATTAAAACCAATTTTTCGATTGCGTAGCCGATGGGCTATGCCGGTTGAAAGTGTAAAACGAAATGTAGCAGTAAAAAGAAAATGTAAAAAAAGTAATGTAAAAAAAGTTGCATAATAACTCCGATAGGTAATGATAGTATCGTCAAGTAACAGAGTAAAAAATAAAATCAAAACCCCAATTACAGAAAGATAGGCAGTTTGTCCCAGTTCGCGTAAGCGCGATCTGCGCATCACATTGATATACGTGCCTACAAGGGCATAGGTCAGTATCCAAAAAAGAGGAATTGCCACACAGCCAATGTAAAATTTCATATCCAGGTTGATAGCAAATGAGTGTCCATGCTGCCCTCCTTCGATATATAATTTGCGGTAGCTGTAAAACAAACCCCAGGCAAGTGCAGCAGCAAAAAAATCTGCAACAATATATCGTATAGTTAATTTGCGCCTAGCCGGTGTCATCAATGGCTTTTAATTATGTAGCAATTTTATATTGTCAATCATGATGGTACTTGAGGTATTGCCTTCGTCAAGTTTTGCAGTAAACAAAAGTTTAAAGCCTACCGCATCTGTGCTGCTCGAAACAATGCTGCTTAGATTGATGTAAATTTTATTCCAGGTTTCTGAAGGTTTTAATGAAATATAAATCACCTTTTCTTCTGCACCAGTAAATTTTACGCGCGATAAGCCTACGTTAAAAGAATTGGTGCTTTTGTAATTTAACTCCAACATGTTGACCGTGCTTTTCGACAATGGGTAACTCAACTTGGTTGTTGCTATTAACGTGGGACGCGCAGTATCAAGATATGCAATAGCACTATATGGTCCTTCGAAAGCGTTGGTGGCGGTAGTAGAAAATATGGTATCGCAGTTAGGGTCGCGGGTAAAGTCTATTCCTCCATCATCAAAGTCTTCAATATATTCAAACTTTGCTCCATCTATATATTTCACACGGGGTTGTATGTGGGTTACTTCTCCTTTCTTAAAAAATTGGATAGTATCAAAAAAATCGATGTAATCATATTGGTCATGCAGGTTTACTTGCCCATCTACATGTATGCCACCACGAATACTTATTTCATGTGGCCCATCTTCAAGCAATAGTGGCACGGTTGCAGGTACTTCGTAGGCACCGGCAAGTTGCTGGTCTATATATACCCATGCATCGGTAAGCGCATTGGACGAGGTGCCTTGCGAGGCATAATCGGTACTTAGTACAAATTTATCTAAATGCAGGTAAACCGGTTGCGGTTCTTCGGGATTAATCAGTTCGCATGAATTAAAGAGTACAAGTAAGATGCAACCAATCAATAAATTAATAACTTTCATTAACTTGATTTTTCGGGCTGCAAATGTAGCCTAAATATTGAATTTGGAAAAAAGCAACAGGCTACCATATCTTACCGCAACCTAAGCTTATCGCCCTTATCGTATGGTTATTTGTCAAACAGCATGTTGGGTGTAACAACTTAGCTGCATAATAGTCAAAGCATGAAACCCGCACGTTAACTGCAAAAACAAATGTTAATTCAAATTTCGGCAATCTGGAATTTATACCTTTGTGCAACCATATGAGATTATTCATCACATTATTTAAGGAGAGCTTTTTATTTGCCATGCATGCATTGCGGGTTAACAAACTGCGAACTTTTCTGTCCTTGTTAGGCATTACGATTGGAATTTTTGCCATTATACTGGTGTTCACCATGGTGGATGGAATGGAAAACGATATACGAAAGAGTATTCAATCGCTTGGCGATAATGTGATATATGTTCAAAAATGGCCCTGGTCTTTTGAAGATAATTACCCATGGTGGAAATACTGGCAACGCCCGTTGCCGGGCTATTCAGAAATGGATGATTTAAAAGAGCGTGTACAAAGTTTTGAAGCCATTGCTATAGGCGCCAATGTAGGAAACGAAACCATGAAGTACAAAGACAACACCGCTACCAATGCCATCATATTTATGGCCTCGCATGATTATGATCGTATCGAACCTTTTAAAGTTATACAAGGCCGTTATTTTACTCAGCAGGAGTCGGATGCCGGTATTAATGTGTGTCTGTTAGGTGCTACACTCAAAGAAACATTGTTTGGTAGTTACGATGCTGTAGGTAAAGATGTAGTTAATCATGGACGCAAACTACATGTAGTTGGAGTATTAAAGCGCGAAGGAAAAAGTTTGCTCGGTAATGGATTTGATGAAGTAATGATAGTGCCAATCAACTTTGCACGCAAGGTAATTGATATTCGCAGCGATAGGCTCGACCCCTTTATTATGGCAAAGGGAAAAGAAGGAATAGACAACGAACAACTTAAAGAGGAATTGCGTATAGCAATGCGCGGTGTGCGTAGGTTGCGCCCTATCGAAGAGGATAACTTTGCCTTGAATGAAAGCAAATTGCTGTCGAAAGGAATAACACCGGTGCTTGATGTGTTGCAAATAGTAGGTTGGATAATTGGTGGCTTCAGCATTTTAGTTGGAGGTTTCGGTATTGCAAATATTTTGTTTGTATCTGTTAAGGAGCGTACCAATCTGATTGGGATTCAAAAATCGTTGGGAGCAAAAAATTATTTTATTCTGTTTCAGTTTTTGTTCGAAGCCGTATTGTTATCAGTAATTGGTGGTGCCATTGGGTTGTTAATGGTATTTGGTGTTACAGCAGCCCTTGCCGGAGCTTTGCCTTTCCCTGTTTCGCTTACTACGGGCAATATAGTTCTTGCCTTTACCATCAGCGCTAACATTGGCATTATTGCAGGTTTCATTCCTGCCTACACCGCTTCGCAATTAGACCCTGTTGAAGCTATCAGAAGTTAATTATGGAAAAAGCTGCTAACAAAAAACCTGCTTTACTTCTACTATCCTTAGTTATTGGATTTGTTGTAATTGTATTACTCTTTCCAAGTATTTTTTCTCCATTTATTAAAAAGCTTGGCACATGGTTTCCTGCTTTGTTTGGCTCGCTTGTCTCGCTACGTTTTATTAGCCTTGTGGGGGTTTTATATTTAAAAAAATGGGGACCTCTTATGTATCTAATCGTATTTGCTGTGTACGAATTAGCGTGCATTATTACCGATTCGTTCGGGTACTTCGAGTTCTTTACCTCTGCTTTTATTGGTGTGGTTTTTCTATTCTACTATCCACGAATGAGTGGTAATTTGTAAGGAATAGAAATCTGATATTATATGGTAGGTAATCGTAGGATAAATTATTTTTCTCAGCTTTTTCTTTAATTTCTCTTTGGTTACTGATTTTCAATCTGGCAACTAATCAAAGAGTAAAAGTAAATGAGGCTACTTGCGTTCAATTAAAAACACTGTTTCTATTTTGCAATTTTCCAGCATAGCATAAAGCTTTTAAAAGCATCTGTTATTTTTTAGCTGTTATTTTTTTGCATTAAAATGTTAAGTATGTTTTGGTTTGTAAACCAAGCCTGCGTAATATTTTTTTGAGTCTCGCTTCGGAATAGAAAGCGAAGTCCAGTTTTCGTTGCACAGTAATTTTCCAATAAATACAATTTGTCCAACATGATAAGCATAGTGAGCAAGTTGTCTGTTGATTGCTTCTGTAATGGTATGGCCTTGATTGCGAATGAAAATTTCTTTTGTTAAATCATCTTCAGTCAACGGATTTATCGCGTTAAATAAACAAGCCCAGCCTTCATTCCACATTGCTAAAAGCGCTGCCCTGTCAACAAGGTCATTCTCAAATTCGGCATCTCTTTGTCGCCATTCTTTTTCTCCATCAGTAGTTAAAAAATCTGTCCAACGAGAAAGCATATTTCCCCATAAATGTTTTACAATGGTTGCAATGCTATTACTTTCTTCATTCATATGTCTGAATAGCTGCTCATCGGTAAGTTGCGAAAAAGTTTTTTCGCCAAGCATTTTGTAATACCCGAATTGTTTTTTCGAACTGTCTAAAAAGTTGTTTGTCGTTTCCATTGCATATTGTTATTTCTCTTTCAGTTTTTGGTTGTAGAATTAATATCAACAATGAATAAAAAAGAGCGCCTGATAATTTAATGTTTGCCTTTGCTCCAACTGTCTTTTAATCCAACCGTTTTATTAAAAATGAGATGCTCGCTCGTGGCGTTTTTATCGAGACAAAAATAACCTAGACGTAAAAACTGAAATCGATCGGTGGTGGTTGCTTGCATTAATGCTGGTTCAATAAACGCCTTGGCAACAATGGTAAGCGAACTTGGGTTTAGGTATTGCAAAAAATCCTGTTCCTGTGCATCGGGCAATTCTACATTAAACAAACGATCGTATAGTCTAACCTCTGCTTGCTTGCAGGTAGCTGCATGCAGCCAGTGCAATGTTCCTTTTACCATAATGCCCGAAGTATCATGACCACTGCGGCTTTCAGGAATATAGGTGCAACGTAATTCAGTAACTTTTCCATCTGCATTTTTAATTACCTCATCACAACGAATGATGTAAGCATGCTTTAGTCGAACTACCGCTCCGGGTGCTAGTCTGAAATATTTTTTAGGTGGATTCTCCATAAAATCTTCCTGCTCAATGTACAATTCGCGACCAAAGCTTAATTCGCGCGAACCCGAACCTTCGTCTTCAGGATTGTTTTCGGATGTCAACATTTCTGTTTTGCCTTCATCATAATTGGTAATCACAACCTTTAATGGATCAAGAACCGCCATTCTTCGAAAAGCAATTTTATTGAGGTGCTCGCGCACACAAAATTCAAGCAACGATACATCAATTACATTATCTCTGCGTGCCACACCTACTTTGTCGCAAAACATTCGCACTGCTTCAGGAGTATATCCGCGCCTGCGTATACCTGATAGGGTAGGCATACGAGGGTCATCCCATCCATCAACCAACTGCTCATTTACCAAACGCAGTAATTTGCGTTTACTCATTACGGTATAATTCAGGTTGAGACGTGCAAATTCGTATTGTGTACTTGGAAAAATTTCCAAATGGTGAATAAACCATTCGTACAATGGGCGATGCACTTCAAACTCAAGTGTACATAGGGAGTGAGTAATCTGTTCAATGCTGTCACTTTGCCCATGGGCAAAGTCATACATGGGATAAAGGCACCATCTATCGCCCGTGCGGTGATGATTTGCAAATTTGATACGATACATAAGAGGGTCGCGCAAATGCATATTCGTGCTTGCCATGTCAATTTTGGCGCGAAGCACACAAGTACCTTCGGCAAATTCTCCCTCACGCATTCTTGTAAACAGCGCTTTGTTTTCTTCAACACTACGCGCGCGGTATGGGCTGTTAGTGCCTGCTGAGGTTGGCGTTCCTTTTTGCGATGCTATCTCTTCGGCTGTTTGGTCATCCACATAGGCAAGTCCTTTATCAATTAAGGTGTGTGCAAACTGATAGAGTTGTTCAAAATAATCGGATGCATAAAATTCATTTTGCCAGCTAAACCCAAGCCATTTGATATCTGCTTTTATTGATTCAACATATTCTGTTTCTTCCTTTTCCGGATTGGTATCATCAAACCGAAGGTTGGTATGGCCACCATATTTTTTTGCAACACCAAAGTTTAAGCAAATCGATTTGCTATGGCCTATGTGCAAGTATCCGTTTGGTTCAGGTGGAAATCGTGTAAGCACACGTCCACCATGTTTTCCAGCAGCCTGATCTTTCTCTATAATTTCTTCAATAAAATTCAGCGAAACATGTTCTGAAGGTATATCTTTCTCTTCCACGGTTTTGTAATTTTTGAAGGCCAAATGTAGGGAATAGTTACGTTATCGTCATTTTTAAACCTTGTTTGCACAATAAATCTCTGGTTTCAACTTTATAGTTATTTTTGAGGCATGAAGTATTTAGTTTACCTGTTGGTATTGTTAACCGTAATAGTATGTGCTTGTAAAAAGGACAAGATTATTACAGATAGAGGAGCAAAGCTCGGTTTCAGTACCGATACCATTCTGTTTGACACGGTTTTTGTCACCTTTGGTAGCACCAACTCGCAGTTGATTGTATATAACAAAAACGATCAGCCTATCAATGTATCGAGCATACGCCTTGCTTCAGGCTCTTCTTCGTATTATCGTATCAATGTGGATGGCATGCCGGGAGCTAGTTTCAGAGATATTGAAATTGCAGCTAATGATAGTTTGTTTATTTTTATTGAAGTAACCATTGATCCTAACAGTGCACAGTTGCCTTTTGTTGTTGCAGATAGTATCTTATTCGAAACCAACGGCAACCTGCAGGATGTTGACCTGGTGGCTTGGGGGCAAAATGCGCGCTTCATACGTGCCGATCAGAATATACCAGGGCTCCCGCCAATTTCAGTTATTCCTTGCAATGGAAATGTTGCCGTGTGGGATAGCGTGTTGCCTTATGTTATATTTGGTTATGCTGTTGTTGATAGTGGATGTATGCTGGAAATAAAAGAAGGCACAAAAGTTTACCTCTACAACAACAGTGGTTTGTGGGTGTACAGGGATGCTACCTTAAAAGTAATGGGAACGCGCGAACATCCGGTAAAATTCAGAGGCACACGGTTAGAAAGCTACTATAATGATAAGCCCGGACAATGGGATCGCATCTGGATAAACGAAGGAAGTGTTAATAATGAAATTAATTATGCCGAAATTAAAAATGGGTTTATCGGTTTGCAATTGGAGAATTTGATTTTAAATGGAATTAGTGATACAAGCATTGCAAAAAAGATTGTAGTAAACAACACCGAAATAAAAAACATGAGCGGTGCCAACGTATTTACGCGTTATTACGATGCAACGTTTAATAATTGCGTGTTTGGCAGTACAGCCTCTTATGGGTGCGCTATAACTTTTGGCGGCACTTACGAATTTAATCATTGCACCTTTGCCAACTACTGGAGTTTTGGCCAACGTATAGACCCCCTGTTATACATCAGCAATTATTTTGAAGATGAAACAAAAGCTGTTTTTGATTTTGAATTAAACAAGGCCTTGTTTCGCAATTGCATTATCTATGGCAATAATGAGTCGGAAGTAAAAATAGATATAAAGTCAAGTGCAACAAGCAATTATCTTTTTGATCATTGTATTCTTAAGGTGAAATCAGATTTTGATATCACCAATGCCACGCATTTTACAAATGTCTTTAAAAATACGGAGCCCCAATTTAAAGACCCCAACGATGGCAACTTTGAACTTGATACCATGGCCAACGCCAAAAACAAAGCGAGCAACATCAGTTGCCCTGCACTTTATCCTATGTTGCAATTTGACCGCAACGGTACCGACCGTTGCATTTATTTGCCTGCCGACTTGGGTGCTTATGAAAGGAAAGATTAAGAAATTCGGGAAATTAATAATCGCTATTTTGTAAACATACAGCGAAAGTTAAATCTAAAAACAGCATTTAGGAATCAAATCGTTTATACTTTCTGAAAATACTTTTCCAGCGCAATTCAAGCACTCCAAAAAAAGCTTCACTAAAAATACCGCTGCTCATTTTAGATTTTCCAAGTTTTCTATCCATAAAAATAATAGGCACTTCAGTTAATTTAAATCCGTGCTTAAACGCGGTAAATTTCATTTCTATCTGGAAAGCATATCCCGTAAATTTTATCCGGTCAAGGTCAATGGTTTCAAGCACAATGCGTTTGTAACACTTAAATCCTGCCGTGGTATCATGTATATTAATGCCAAGCACCATGCGCACATATACCGATGCATAGTAGGACATAATCACTCTTCCTATGGGCCAGTTAACTACAGTAACGCCCTGGCTATAGCGCGAACCAATAGACAAATGTGCACCTCCAATGTTACATGCCTCAAATAATGGTATGAGGTCGTTGGGGTTATGTGAAAAGTCGGCATCCATTTCGAATATATATTGATAAGCACGTTGCAAGGCCCACTTAAAGCCTGCAATATAAGCTGTGCCCAAGCCCAACTTTCCTTCGCGTTCGTGAATAAATAAGCGACCATCGTATTCACGCATAAGCTCTTTGACCTTTGCTGCGGTGCCATCACGCGAGTTATCATCTATAATGAGCACATCAAAAGGGATAGGTAATGTAATCACTGCGCGAATAATGTTTTCCACATTTTCGATTTCGTTGTAGGTAGGGATTATAACCAGCCGTTCGCTCATTCAATAATTGAAGGCTGCGAAAATAGAAAGATTATAGAAAGTGGAGTACCATTTAGCAAAGATTAATAGTTATCTTACTTTAAATGACGAGCACTACTCGATAATCGCAAGGGCTCTAAACAGGGGATAATGCATCTAAATGTATTCCTTAACGATAAATTATTTTGGGTTTCTTGTACCATTCGGAGATTTTGATACTATATTCGCACCCGCAAAAAAATTAAGCTGCATCCGATTTTTATACAAAATTGAAAATCAAATGACCTGTAGGTGTTTGTTACCACAGTTCCCGCTTAATATTCTAAAGAACTAAATTTTAATTTTTTATAAAATGAAACTTTCGCAGTTTAAGTTTAACTTTAATGAAAACCTGTTAGCCAATTACCCATCCAAGAATCGCGATGAATCGCGCTTGATGGTTGTTCACAAAGATACCGGCAAGATTGAGCACAAGGTGTTTAAAGACATTATAGACTACTTTGATGATAAGGATGTGATGTTGCTCAACAATACACGTGTATTTCCGGCAAGGTTATTTGGAAATAAGGAAAAAACCGGAGCCAAGATTGAAGTTTTTTTGCTTCGTGAGTTAAATCAGGACAGCAAATTATGGGATGTACTGGTGGACCCGGCCCGCAAAATCCGTATCGGAAATAAATTATACTTTGGCGATAACGAGACATTGGTAGCCGAAGTAATAGATAATACAACAAGCCGTGGCCGTACGCTACGATTTTTATATGATGGCACCCATGAGGAATTTAAAAACCTGATTAAGACCCTTGGGCATACGCCTCTTCCCAAATACATTAAGCGCCAGGCTGAACCAGATGATGAACAACGTTATCAAACCGTGTATGCAAAAAATGAGGGTGCTGTTGCCGCTCCTACTGCCGGCTTGCATTTTAGTCGTGAGTTAATGAAGCGCCTCGAAATCAAAGGCGTTGAGTTTTCCGAAGTAACGCTGCATGTAGGTTTGGGTACTTTTCGCCCGGTAGAGGTAGAAGATCTTACCAAACATAAAATGGATAGCGAGCAATTTGAAATAACAAGCGAAGCTTGCGAAATTGTGAATCGTGCCAAGGCAAATAAAAAGAAAGTGTGTGCCGTAGGTACTACTACCATGCGTTGTGCCGAATCATCGGTGGCCACTACAGGCGAGATGAAACCGCTTTCTGGTTGGACTAATAAATTTATTTTCCCACCATACGATTTCAGCATAGCCAATTGTATGGTTACCAATTTTCATATGCCGGAGTCAACTTTGCTTATGATGACATGCGCATTTGGCGGTTACGAAAATATTATGAATGCATACCGCATAGCCGTAAAGGAGAAGTACCGCTTTTACAGCTATGGCGATGCCATGCTGATTATATAATTTTTTGGAAAAACTGAATTACTTGCACATCATAACCTTATTTAATTTGGGATTCATTTTTAGGTTAAGTATGCGCAAGTCTGATTCAACATCATCAGTTATTAGAATTATGGATGGGGTCTTCTCTAAAAAATATATAGTTGACTAACTAATTTGAAACGCACAGCCATTATAGTTGCCGGTGGAAGCGGTAGTCGCCTCAATAGCGATATTCCCAAGCAGTTTCTGTTGCTTAATTTTAAGCCTATTTTATTTTACAGTATCGAAAGATTTGCAGCTTGCAGTGCCGAAATTATTTTGGTAATGAATGCCCAATATCTCAACTATTGGAATGAATTAATATCCAAGTACAATCTGACTGTACCTCATGCTTTAATCAATGGAGGCGATGTGCGTGCGCAATCGGTTCTTAATGGCCTAAGGGCTGTTCAAAGTATGGATGGTATCGTGGCGGTTCATGACGCTGCCCGTCCGCTTGTTTCAGAAAAACTTATTAATCATTGCTACGATGCCTGTCAGGTTAACGGAAGTGCTATTCCCATTATTCCGGTTGCCGATTCTATCAGGAATATTACCTCCAGAAAAAACAAAGCCGTTAATCGTGATGAGTATTTTCTGGTGCAAACACCACAATGCTATCCTGCAAGCGAGTTAATGGCTGCATTTAATAAAGTGGAATACCGCAAATTTACCGATGAGGCCTCTATGATGGAAGCGGTAGGTTATACTAACTTTATGGTACATGGTGAAGCGGATAATTTTAAAATAACACGCGAGCGCGATTTGCTTATTGCAAATGCCATATGCAAAGGTATTTAGAAGCCTTGTCGGGCAAATGATTTTAGTTTATTTTGCAAAGCATGAAAACAACCGAATCAAATTCCAAATACGATTTACTCGAATTGCTCAGCACCGAAGAGTTGTTGCGAGGTATAAACCACGAAGATAAAACAGTGCCCTTGGCAGTAGAAAAGTGCATTCCACAACTTATTGCTCTGGTTGATGTTGTTGCATCTAAGATGCAACAGGGAGGACGATTGTTCTATCTGGGAGCCGGTACTAGCGGCAGGCTCGGGATTGTTGATGCCAGCGAATGTCCGCCAACCTATGGCATAGCACACGGCAGGGTAGTGGGTATAATGGCCGGAGGAGATGGCGCTATGCGCAAAGCGGTAGAGTTTGCCGAAGATGATGCAATGCAAGGTTGGAACGACTTGCAAGCGTATACTATTACCGATACGGATGTGGTGTTAGGCATAGCTGCATCAGGAACAACTCCGTATGTGATAGGTGCATTGCTGCAAGCACAACAGCATGGTATTACCACCGCTTGCATTACTTGTAATGCAGAAACTCCGGTAAGCAAGGCAGCCCATTATCCCATAGAGTGTATTGTAGGGCCCGAGTATGTAACAGGCAGCACAAGAATGAAGGCAGGTACTGCACAAAAATTATTGTTGAATATGCTTAGCACTTCGGTCATGATTAAGTTGGGTCATGTAAAGGGAAATAAAATGGTGGACATGCAATTAACCAACAATAAGTTGATAGAGCGTGGCGCGCGCATGGTTGCCGAAGCTTTGAATATTGAAATGGACAAGGCACAAGCGCTATTGCTCAAGCATGGCAGTGTTCGGCTGGCGGTACAGGCAGGTAGTTTGTAGTTTCTTTTACAAAAGAATAGACAAAAACTTTTTCAGGATATTGTTTCAAAAAAAAAACGTGGAGCCCTGTATAAGAACGCCACGTTTGTTGTTGGTGAAGTCAAGTGGCCGATTATCTGTTGCTATGCAAAGCCACCGCGTTGCCTTCGGAGTCAACAAAAAATGCCATGAAACCAAACTCGTCAATTTGTGTTTTTGGCATCATGATTTGTCCTCCTGCTTCTTCTACCCGGCCAAGCGCATCAGTCAAATCGGGATCGGCATTCAGATAAATTTTTGCGCCATCCATGCTTGGCTTATGCATTTCGCCTTGAACCAGGGCACCGGTTGCTTTACCATTTCCCGGTGTCCATGGAAAGAAAGCCATGTGCATGCCCATCATTTCCATGACTTGCATTTCGATGCCGAATACATGCTCATAGAAAGTTTTTGCGCGGTTGATATCTGTTACTGAGATTTCGAACCAGTTGAGTGAATTAGAATTTCCATCCATTTTAATTAAAAGTTTTAGCGTTTATTTTATTTAGAACAATTTTAATAGGTAGCTTCTAAAGAACGTATTTGATGAATACGTTTAGGGATACGCAAGTAAAATAATTTTTTATTATGGCAGATTTACATTATTGTTAAATTCTTGGTACAAAGGATATTTATTAGTTTGAGAAGGAAAAATCAAGCGCTTGAGATTTCGTAACAGAAAAAATAAAAAAAATAAAATATTTGTTCTAGCATTGCGATTAACACAATATGACTACTGTTGCACTACCCAATCAATCGAATATGGCGCAATCGCAAAATGACTTTATTGGCCGCATAGTGGCTGCGGAAGGAAAGCGATTACGCGATTTTATCCGCAAGCGCGTGCCTAGTGACGAGGATGCCGAAGATATTGTGCAGGATGTATTTTATGAGTTCATCGAAGTAACACGCCTTATGAAACCCATAGAACGAGCAGCTTCCTGGCTATACAGCGTGGCACGAAATAAAATTATTGATCGATATCGCAAAAAGAAAACCACCTTGCTCGAAGACATCAGCGCTCACCTGAGCGATGATGATGGCGAGACCTTAAATATTGCCGAACTTGTGCGAGACTATCATGGTAGTGCTGATAAGCGTTTGTTGAATGACCTGTTTATGGATGCATTTGAAGATGCCCTTGCCGAATTGCCTGCCGAACAACGCGATGTTTTTGTGGCAAATGAAATAGATGGAATACCCTTTGTTAAAATTGCTGAGGCTACCGGTACAACGCTCAATACCCTGCTATCGCGAAAGCGATATGCGGTGTTGCACCTGCGCCAACGTTTAAAACAATTCTATTCTGAACTTGGCGAGTAACCCGAATAATAATTAAACTGATTAATATGTAAACCAATGCGTAGTTTTAAAATTTTAAAAATAACCTTTCTTATAATAGCCGGTATTGCACTGTATGCGCTAGCCATTCAATTACTATGGAACTTGCTGTTGCCATCGCTGTTCAAGTTGCCACTAATTACCTTCTGGCAGGCTTGTGGGCTCATGTTGCTTAGCAAATTTTTGTTTGGAGGCTTTTATGGCTTTTTCAAAACAAAGAACGATAATTCGCGTCATATATGGAGGGCTAATTACAAAGACCGAATGGAGCAAATGAGCACCGAAGAGCGAGCGCAATTCAAACAAGATTTTCGTAGTAAAATGGCTGCATGTTTTAACGCTAAAACCAATCAACAATGAAATTATTTTTAGCTGCAATGTTTTTAAGTATGACCATGCTTGGTCATGCTCAGGATTTTAAAATCGACAATTTTGATGGCGTTTTCGTCTCAAATGCTGAGGGAGGCGCCATGCAAGAACTTTGGACAAAAATTAATGATACTACCTCGCATGGGCAATCTGTCATTATATCGGCAAATGGCGACACCACTTTTCTGGAAAATGTTTTGGTTAAAAAAGTAAAAGGTGTTTGGTATTATGCACCAACCGTTACTGATCAAAACGAAGGGAAGGAAGTGTTGTATAAACTGATAAGTGCTGAAAGCAATACGTATACATTCGAAAATAAGAATCACGATTTTCCGCAGCGAATAATTTATTCCTTTACTGATAAGAAAATTGTAAACGCTCGCATAGAAGGCGAAGTTAAAGGCGAACTCAGGGGAGAAGATTTTCAGTTTAGTCGCAAGTGAGATATAAGCAGAAGGCAAAAAATTAGCCATTGCGCTTATTCAATTCCTTCATATTAAATCTTCACTCAGTAGCAAACAGAAACTGAAACGTAGGGATTGCTTATTAATATAAATAGTTAGACAAACTAATATTTGGGTTAGGCAAAGAAAAAATAAGTCACAAAAAATTGGTGAAGTATCAGCAGCTCATGAATCAAGAAAAGAACAATTGAGTTCAATACAACTAACCTAGAGATAACTTAGAACGCAACATGCTGAACAGCCAGCGAATGATAATAGAAGGGTGATTTTTGCACACTATGTACATGGTGTTTTTTAAGGTTCATCATATTCATTCTACTCCCGATAATATTTTCAATGCCATCGACTTGCTTTAGCTATCCTTATAGCCAATTGATGCTAAAGCTTACAATCGGCATCATTACAGTGGCATGCCATTTACGCATTGGCCTTAAATATTGTTGTAAAGATTATAATGAGTGATTTCTGTGTGGTTATAACAAGTTTTTGTTTTTTCCAGGGTTGCCTAACCATACTTCTTTTTCTGGCACAGATTTGGTTATAACAGCACCCATCCCAATAACAGCATTTTTACCAATCTCAATTCTATCTCTCAGTGATGATGATGGTGCAACCCAAACATTATCGCCAATGATGGTGCTGCCGCCAATCATTGCCAGGGCTATGATCATACTGTTTTCGCCAACCGTTACATTATGAGCTATATGAACCAGGTTATCAATTTTTGCCCCTCGTTTTATAATCGTATTGCCTAGCGTTCCTTTATCTATACAGGTATTTGCCCCAATCTCTACATTGTCTTCAATAACCACGCCTCCAATATGGGGGAATTTTTCAAATTGACCTTCATCATTTTTAGCATAACCAAAACCATCTGCCCCAATAACGCTTCCAGCATTAATTGTTACATTATTACCAATGATGACATTGTCATACAAAAAATTATTTCCCATAATTGTTACATTGTCACCTAATGTACATTTGCCTATATAACAATTAGGCCCTATATGTATGTTGCTTCCTGTTATTGCCTCACTATGTAAAGTGGATGTTGGATGTATGCTTCTTTCTATTTTGTCAATAAAATATGCGGAAACTATTCTTAAAAAAACTAACTTAGGATTTTCAACAACTATAAAGCATTTGTTTGTCGTTTTTATTTTTTCAAAGTCCAGTGACTCGTCACAAATAATAACACTTGCTAAGGTAGTTGCAATAATCTCTAGTTTGTCTGGTTTAGTTGGTGAAATCCATACAAGGGAATGCGCATTCGCATTCTCAAGAGGTTGCACGTTAGTAATTAAAATATCATTAGTATCACCATAAACTTTATGGCTTCCAATTATTTTTGCAAATCAGTTATTGTGTATCTTTTCATTTATAATCAATGTTAAGCATTTTACTTTCTTTTAAAAACTCTAAATAGTGCTGCTTGGCAAAGTTTGCCCGCCCATTTATAGCTCGTTGTATTTTTTGCCAAGGGCTCATGACTTCATCCGTCCACCATTCGCAATGTGTGAGTAAGTGCAAGCTTCCTCTTTCTTCGTTTATAACGTCTTTCATTCTTTGGTATCTCCAATATCCATTGCTGTCGCTGCAATATTTTAATTCTTCTTTAAAATAAGAAGCATAGGTGTTTATTAACCCCGCATATTCCCATTTGTTGCAAGTAAGTATAAATGCATTTGTATTGTGAAATGAAAAAGTTTTTATATCAACGTTATATAAATAGTTCAAAAAGTCTCGCTCCTTGCCTAAATGCTCAATAATTTCTGCTTCAGATTTAATATTGTAAAAGTGGGTATCAAAATGCACACCTATATCATGTCCAAGTTCAATTATTTCTTTTATAATATTAAATACATTTTTCTCCAGAAGATTATAATATTCGCTGTGCAAATGCAAAAAATATGTTCCCTTTACGCCTTCGCTATTTTCAATTTTAGCACAAGCCAAAGCGCGCTGAGGCGAAAAGTCGATATCGTGTCTCCACAAAACAAATTGTTCGGTTTTTGCAAAATCGGCAAATCCCCTGAACGTATATGATTTAGCCTTTAGAGCTTGAATTAATTTGCGGAATTCATTCGTAGTAAAGTCGCTAAAAAGATATTTGATTTCGTTTTCAGTATTCATTTCTTGTTTTGTTTTTAATTCAATCTTGAAATAGCAATATAATCTATCAATTAGAAGCAAATATATTTAAAAGTTTATTCCTATTGCTTACAAATAAATTAGAGTAAAAAGTAATCTGTTGAATTTGTGTTTTATTCCGTTTTGATCTTTGATAGTATATCATTAAGCAGGCAGATAGAGTCCGCTGCATTTTCTAAAGTAGTGATATTTTTATTGCAATGTTAGCTGAAGGAAAATTTTAGGCAGTATTAATATAGTTAAGCATTGTATAGCTGAAATGTAGCGTTGAAAAGCAAACTAGATTAAACCAATTAGTTCTCAACATCGTAGTTACAATCACTTTAATATGCATGTAGTAGTAAAAATAATTGATGATGTTTTCGTTGTGTTTGAATTGAATTTAAAGAGGAGGCAGTGCCATGATTATTCAAATTTATTACCAAAAAACTACGCTATTAACCATTTACAGTTTGTTTTATTAGTAATACATCTTCTTTTGAAATGAAGAGAAGTCTGTTAATAGATATTTTATGAATTCGTGCAAAGATTATCAAACTTAACAGGGTGCTTAATGTATAGCTAATAGATGAGCTGATTGCCGCCCCCTCGCTGCTTTGGGCGGGTATAAGCAAAAAATTGAAACCCATATTTACGATAGCGCTTATAATGGTAATGGTCAAATTAATTTTTATTTTGTTAGCTCCGGCAAAGTAACCTCCCAATACCTTTGTAAGAGAAAATAAAATAATACCAGGCAAAAGTAACAACAGCAAGTAAGAAGCTTGCGCATATTCACTTCCAAAAATAAAATTAGTAGTAACGCCAAATAGAGCATAAAGCACTATGCCCGACACCAGACTTATAAAAAATGTAATACGGCAAAGTGTTGCTGTTTGTGCAGCATTATTTGCTTGATTGGCCGAAGTATGCGAAAGCAAAACGGTAGCTATAGCAGAGGGTAGCATCCAGATAATTGAGCCAATCATAACGGCTATAGAATATATACCCAATGGGGCCTTGTCATGATAATGATCGATAAACCAATAATCAGATCGATAACTCAGATACTGGATTATATTACTAAAATAAGCAAGTGTGGAATAAAACAGCAATTCTTTTACATTTAATTGGCTGAGGTTAAATCGAAACGTAACAGCCTTAATTCGAATTAAAAAGTATATGGCTACCGTTACTTGTAGAAGGTATCCGGCCATGGTAATTAGCAGAGCATAGTTAACGATAGGGGAATGTAAAGCCACATCTTTATTCGATAAAAAGTAAAGAGACCCGATGCCTATCGTAACTGCAGCCGGATTAATAAATCCTATTATACCTGAGGTGATAAATTCTTTACGAGCATTGAATATGGCCATTATGCATTGGCTAAATTGAAGTAGGAAACAAAACAAGGTGAAGATGGCAGCATTTTTCATGGTGAAGGCGATGCCGCTCATTTTGTAAAACAAATTGAATGAAGATGTTGACATCAGCAGGAAAAAAAAGAATAAGCCGCTTATTGAGGTAAACATAAGCGAAACCCAGAAGGCAACTTGTGCAGTAATTTTGCCGGAGGCATGGTAAAAGGTTATGGCTGACGATAGACCTAGCCCAATAAGCAAAACTATAAAATTTACCGAATTAAAATAGAGGGAGTAAATGCCTCGTCCTTGAGGCAAAAGGTATCTTGCAATAAGTACCGTTGAAAGAAACATAAATGCTGCAGTTACTATTTGCAGAATAAATGCAGAGCCTATGTTTCGTTTTAAAGTCAAAAGGTTTGAAGTGTTGGGGCAAAACTATTAATTCCCTTTAAATGGGATAGGAATAATTATTGCTGTATCATGGTTGGCATGGCAATTTTAGCTAATTTTGTAAAAGAACTTGTTAGATATGACCGTCACCATAAGAATTATTATACTCATGAAATTCATTACGCTAACAATCGTTTCATTTATCATTTCCAGTGCCTCTCTCTACTCGCAATGCAGTATTGCAATCCCCGTGGTGAAGGATACTATTTGTCCATTATCAATTAATCAGGCTCAGCTCGATAGTACTTATGTAACTCAGGTAACATGGGACTTTTGTCCTGCAGGTCTTGACAGTTTGCCCTTAAATATAAGTACGACCGCAAGTTTCGGAAATGCCACGCGACAATTACAGGTAATATATGAAGATGGAAACTATTATGGTTTTACTGTAGCGCCAAATATTGATGGGGTGCAACGAATCGACTTTGGGAACTCGCTTTCTAATACTCCCACAGTAAAATTGATTGCCTCTGGAATGATGGGAGCTACCCAGCTATGGGCGGTAGATATTGTAAGAAAAGATAATGCGATTTATATTTTTGCAGCCGATAATGTTCAGGGAAAGTTGTTTCGGTTAACATTGTCTTCTATAACAGATGTGAATCCGCAAGTAAAGGAAATTCTGGCTGGACAGATTACCCCTTATGCAATCGACATTATTGGAGAATATCTCTTTATTGCAAACTACAACATAAGTAACATTTCGCGATTAAAATTTACCTACGGGTTTGATAGTATTCCGGATATACTTACACCTATTCCTTCCCCTGGGCTGCCAAGTGACATTACCATGATGTATGATTGTGTCAAACAAAAATACATGGCAGCAGTTGTTAAGTTAATATCTAAAGAAGTGACTTTGTTGGATTTTGGAAATAGTTTTGAAAATGTCCCAACTGAAAAAATAATATATTTAACCGCAGAACAAGATTTCTCGATAGTTTCGGCCCATACAAGGGAGGGATGGTATGTGTTCTGCACTGGTACATCCGGCTTCATACGCGGTTTAAAGCTAACCGAAGCGATGGATAGCATACAAACAGTTTTGTTTGATTCTGACTTTGGCGTAACAGTGGGACAGCCAATAGGAATGTCCTACATTGATGCAGCTGGCGAGCCACAACTTTTTGTCAGCCATTATTCTTCCGGGGCCTTAAGCAGGTTTAAATTTCCTGACCCATGCGCAGTAACGCCTCACGGCTCCTTCAGTGCACTTACAAGCTTTAGCATTGATACCACCTTAGGGCAAAAAATTTATTACACAGTAAATTATTTAGACTCTGCTAATCTTCCTCAACTTACGGTAGACTCCTTTTATACTGATAATACTAATTCGGAGATTAATATTGCTTTAACGAATAATTGCGAAGGCCTTGTTGCTCAATTTAACGCTACCGAAAGCATTTGCCTCGACACCATTATATTTAGGCATTGGGATTTTGGTGATGGTGCTGAGGATTCTTTAATAACTAATCCAACGCACACCTATGCTACTAGTGGCACTTTTCAGGTTCAATATTATGCATTAACTTCAGGAGGCGATTCCATCTATTATACGTTAACGATTGAAGTAAAACAAAAGCCAACTGCTAATTTCACGTTTGTTAATAATCAATGCGCGAATTTGAATATACCTTTCACAAACACTTCCGGTCAAGGTAATGATAGCATTGTATTATATAATTGGTTTATAAACAATGTGGAGGTTGGCAATGATACTATATTGAATTATACGTTTACATCAGGTGGTCAATATAATATAACCTTAATGGTAACTAATACTGTTGGTTGTATGGATTCCATTACGCAGGTGATATCCATAGCTGATGCGCCACAAGCCGCTTTCAATGCTACCAATACCTGCATAGGCGGCCAGGTTCAGTTTGTAAATGCTACGGATACCAATGGGTTGAATGTTACCTACTACTGGGATTTTGGTGATACGTTTTTTAGTACGGATACGAATCCACTTCATTCTTACGCAGGTTTAGGTGCTGACTATACGGTTATGTTGATTGCCAGTGGGAGCAACTCATGCATTGATACCATCTTGCAAAACGTACATTTATCTGTAAAACCAACTCCGGTGATATCCATAGTAGGCAATACATTTTGTCAGAATCAATCATATACATTTTACGATAACTCATATAGTAATGGAAGCGATAGCATTTACTATGTGCGCTGGGATATGGGCAATGGCGACTCATTCATTTCAAGCGATTCGTTGTCTTATGCATACACCTTACCCGGAACGTATACAATTACGTTAACAGCTGCAACACCCACCTTTTGCGATAGCGCGGTTACTGCAAGTATCATCATAAATGCACAACCAGATGTTCAGTTTTCAGCTCCTGACGGATGTCTTGGCGATACGGTTTACTTTATCAATCAAACCACCTTTGCACAAGACGATACCATATCAAGCTACCTTTGGTTTTTTGATTATGGCGGTATTACTGCAAACAGTAACGACACCTTATTTTATTATCCCACATTTAGTATTTACTCAGTAAGCCTTACAGCAATTACCGACAAGGGTTGCGCAGATACTGCATACAAAAGCTTGTTCGTTTATCCTCGCCCGGTAGCTGACTTTTCTTTTACTACTCCTGTATGCACCAATTTCCCTGCAATTTGATAATTTATCTTCATCACAATTTGATACGATTACAAATTATTTGTGGAATTTTGGTGATACAAATACAAGTGCCGATTCATTGGCTACGCATATCTATACTGCCCCAGGGCAGTATAGCACATCGTTATTAGTAACTACCAAAAATAATTGCAAGGATACTGCCTATGCACAGATTAATGTGCTTAAGTCGCCAGAGCCTTACTTTACATTCCCTTCAATTTGCCAGCTCGAGCCTGTAAAATTTAATAGTTTCGATACCAGTAATCACCCATTTCCAATTGTATCCTACTTGTGGTCGTTTGGCAATAACTCTACCAGCCCTTTCCCAAATCCTACCATGCAATATTCATTGCCAGGAACGTATACGGTTACCCTTACAACGACCGATGCCCAAGGATGCCAGGCATTAGCAAATGACACTGTGCTTGTAAATGCTAAGCCTAAAGCTGATTTTTCATATACTCAGCCATGTACCAATCAGCCATTGTTACTTTACGATGCCAGTAATTACTTCAGCGATAGCAACAGTTCGATTTTATTTTATTGGAATGGCGCAATTGCAGGCGGTGATAGTAGCAATATAGCGCAACCACAACAAGGATACAATAGTGTAGCTCTGACTGTAACAAGCAATAAAGGTTGTGCCGATTCTACTGTCGAAAATATATTTATCAATCAGGCACCACAAGTAAATTTTTCAGTATTCCCTACGGTAGGCTCCGTTGGACAATTGGTTAATTTTAGTAATCAAACCCTTGGTGCAACATTCTACACATGGAATTTTGGAGACAATACCGCTAATTCGAATGATGAGGATCCCATGCATGCTTATGGCGCTATCGGCAACTATCAGATTCTGCTTTCAGCAGTCAGCGATTCGGGATGTATTGACTCTGCAACAGCGCTCTTTAGTGTAGTGGATGTGTATCTTGATATTGCAGTTAGATTATTGGAGTTTTCGATAAAGGATAATGCAATTAAATTTTCTGCATTGTTAAAGAACAATAGCAACGTTGAAATACTTAATTATAAATTGAAATTAGATGTTGAAGGGTTACCATCAATAATTGCTGATAATAAAGAGCCACTTGCTTTGGTAAACCCTTTTTATAAATTTCAGTTTCAAAATCAGGTGGTCATTAATGGGAATTTCTTACCTGAATATTATTGTGTAGAAGTGTTTAGTGTAAATGGAGGCAAGGATGAGGAGCCGGCCAATGATAAACTATGCACAAGCCTAACAGGTATATTCAATGTAGGTTTAGTATATCAGGATAACACAAATGTATATGCTGATATTTATAGTTTAGCTAATGAAGAACTATTAATTACAGCTTATGACAATACAGGGCGCATGGTATTTGAAACGAGTAAGCAGGTGTTGCGTGGTTATAATAAGATTATGTTGCATAACGGATATTTGTCCAGTACGTATTATACCTTAAAAATTTCAAGGGAGGATGGAGAGTTGCTTTATAAAAGATTTTTTATCCGCTAAAAAATATTTTTTAGCAAGCCCAAAAATTTCACATCAAATACAAAGGCAGGATATTCTTTAATAATTTTCCACAGGTAGTTGCGTGCTTCTTTTTTCTTATTGCTAATGGCAAGATGTATAGCAATATAAGCATCAAAATAGGCATTGAATTTTTTGGCTTTGCCTTTGAACCGCGATTGCACATGCGCATTGTTCAAAATTGAGTGAAGCGAAATATTTTTTCGAGATAGTAATTTATTTTCATCAAAATGAAATACACTTCGCTTGTCATGAATGAGCAAGGCTCCCGTAATTGTTTGAGAGGTACGCAATCCATATTGGGCAGCCAATCGCACCCAAAGTTCCCAATCTTCGCTGCCGGCAAGTTCACGGTCTTCTATAAAGCCGTTGGCTTTAATAATTTCTGACTTTACAAGTACACCCATACAACTTAACGGGTTGCCTTCAACCAGCAATTCACATTGATTGTCGGGTACCACCATGGTAAGCTCAATTTTGCCATTTTGGATATTTTTAATTTCATAACCCTGATGAAAAAAAGGTGGCCGTTGCATTTCATTGAGTACCTGGTTTGCATTCGATAAATAATTGGGGTAATACAAATCATCGCTGTCTAAGAAAGTAATGTAGTCGCCTTTGGCAAGTTCAACACCACGGTTGCGCGCTGCTCCTCGTTCCCCATTTGCAAATTTTTTGTACATCACTGTTTCATTCAAATATGGGGCAACTATATCTGCTGTATTATCAGTACTGCCATCGTCTATTATTATTAATTCAAAATGACGGTAAGTTTGCGCAAGCACACTGCCAATGCTTTTGGCTATAAAGTCAGCACGGTTATACGTGGGTATAATTATTGAAAATAAAATATCACGTTCCATATATTTCTTCAAGAAGTAAAATCATTTGCGAAATGTCGAATTTTTCAAATACATCTTTCTTTCCCTGCTTTACAATTGCATCTATGATATCAGGATGAGAAAGCGTGTAGATAATTGCTTCATAGATCTGTTCGGAGTTTTTAAAGTCAACCACCAGCGCGTTTTTCATATTCTGAATATACTCGGAAGCAACTCCAGATAACGTAAAGATAGAAGGAATTTCTATGGCCATGGCTTCAATATAAATTTGACCAAAGGCCTCTACATATTCATCAACAGGAACATGTACAAAAACATCAAAGCATGCATATAAATCAAAAACATTTTTTTCAAATTCAATGATACGATAATTTTTTCATCCATATCGGCACACATTTCCAGTATGTTGGTTTTGTAGTCGCCTACAGCATTTGCCATAATTAACACCGTGTTAGGGTGTTGAGTAAGCAATTGCTTGAATGCGGGAATGATGTACTGTATGCCCTTGAATTCAGTAAAGCGGCTGATCACGCCAATTATAGGATGATTGTTCTTAAGATTGTATTTGGCAGGAATGTATTCTTTGTTTTTGTTAAAGCTTAGCATTTCGTCAAAGTTAAAACCATGATGCAGCAGCGTGGCTTTAGATGCCGGTACTTTTTCCTTTTCAATGAGTATGTTTAATACATTTTGCGAAATGGCAATTATTTTATGCGAAAGAAAGTTGTTCAGTTTGTCATATTTTATGGCATGTGGAAATGAGTCGTGATGAATCATACTATGATGGCGCGTATGCACGCGCATGGGTACGCGCAGCAGATATGCAGGTATGAGCGATGCTATGCATGCATCGAACAAGTGTGCATGTACTACATCCGGTTTTATTTTCAGAAGTAGTCTGAATATTTTTGGAATAACTGTTAACAGATCATACTTGTTGCGATAAGGTATATAATACGTATCAATATTCGCTGCCTTTAAAATATTTACCAATTGAGGTTCTTGATGGAAGAGGAAAAAGAAAGTAACATCATACCGCTCTCTGGGCATAAACTCTGCAAGCCATTTTATGCCATAACTAAAATCTACACTCGAAACAAAGTATATTATTTTTTTTCGTTTAAGCATCTGGTTGTCCTTGTAATAATTTGGCCATGTTAATTGCCTGGTTTTTTCGGGAGTAAAAATAAACTTTTGTCATATCATGATGCGTAGTA